>JBDLJL010000062.1:0-28703 GCA_039714415.1 Bacteroidota bacterium | reverse complement strand
TGATGCAATTTAGTAAAAAAAAATGATTATTTTTATGATATCAATTTCACATTTTAAAATTATGCAAAAAAACTTAACCAACTTAAAGCAAAGTCTATTATTAATATTATTCCTTTTAAATATTTTTATTTCTTATGGTATAGCTCAAACAGATTCAAAAATAATTAAGTTAGGATATTTAGTCCCAAAAAAATCTGAAACCTCAAAAAATGAAATAAAAGCCAGTTTGCGATATCTAAATCGTACAAAAAATGTATCTGTTGAAATTATCACTTTTAGCAAAATTAGTAAACGCCCTGAAATTTTAAACAGATTTAATGTACTTTGGTTTCATAAGCCGGATAACTCAGATTTTACTGTTTTGGAGCAAAGTAAGCAGGTAAGAATGGCAATTTATAATTATTTGCAAAAAGGTGGTGGATTATTATTAAGTCAGGATGCTTTTAAATATATAAATGTTCTTGATATTGAACGGAAAATCCCTGAAGTCAGAAATAAATATATCTTAGACTCTACGAATATTTCAATGCTCGGTTTTCATGGTTTTGGCAAACATCCGGTATTTAAGGGACTAAATGATGCTGCATATATTTTAAAACCACAAAAAGGACTAACAGTTAAAATTGTTGGTTATTTTGATAACCATATACCTCATAACGGTAAAGTAGTAGCTGTTGACTGGGATAATATAGCTCTCCATAAAAATGCAAAAATTGTTTTAGAATATCAGATTGGAAAAGGAAAAGTAATTGCCACAGGTGCTTATATGCTTTTCTCTGAAAAAAATACAAACAATGAGTATTTAGAAAAATTCACAAATAATTGTTTTTTATACTTATCCGGAAAATTAAATACCAAAACTGATTATTGGCGTTATCGTTAATATAAAATAACCCCATTTTATTTTAAATAACCTCTTATTATAAAACAAGAAACTCTAAAATACTACATTAGATTTAAGGAAAGCTAAGTTATTTTTATAAACCAGCTGATTTTAAGAGCTTACCGGCATTTCTCAGGATAGCTTCATCAGCTTGACGGTGTGATTTGTTTAATTTAAATTCATTCCCATAATTATCCCGAACGTAATAAGAGCCCCCAATATTATCTTTAATCACTTTATATACACTACCAAAACGGGTAATTTTTCCAACAAGTTCTGCATTGATCATTTTAGTTAAATTTAGGATTAATAGATTTTTATAAATTAGTTTTACTAAAAAAATAGTTTATTAAGATTTGATAAAAGTAAAGTATTCTTTTAAATAATGCAAATTTATTTTACATTAAATAAATAAAAGTTGAAATTATAGACTATTTTGCATATAAAATCATTAACAAGAATGAACGTAGAATATCTTATATAATTGAAAAAATATTATTTTTACATTAGTTATGGCAATAAAAGTAGGAAGATGGGATTGTAAGCAATGTAGCTACATTGGTAATTTGGGACCTCAGACTCGTTGTGAAAAATGTGGTGCACCACGCCCGGAGAATGTCGCGTTTTACTTAAGCGAAGATTCAAAGATAGTTGATAATTCCGATAAAGTCAGGGAAGCAAAAAGTGGTGCAGATTGGGTATGCTCTTTTTGCAACGGGCATAATAAAGTTACTGAAACTATTTGCCAATCGTGTGGTAACGACCGGGATGCAACAGATGGTGATAAAAGCCTGAAAGAAAAGCTTAGCTTGTATAATCAAAAACCAAAGAAGCAAAAAGCACCTTTTAAATTAAGTAAAGGCATTAAAAGAGTGCTGCTTGGAATTATCGCAATTGTTGTTTTATTTGCTATCCTTGCTCAATTTACTTCAGAAATTAATGTTACCGTAACTGGTTTTAAATGGGAAAGATCCATTGAAATTGAGGAATACAGGGAAGTTATTGAGGAAGACTGGCAAGTTCCTGAAGATGGTGAGAAGATTGACACATACAGAGCGATACATCATTACAACCAGATTGAAGATGGTATCGAAATCAGGACACGTACGGTACAAAAGCAGGTTGGAACGGAAAAAGTAAAAATAGGTGAAAAAGATCTCGGGAATGGTTATTTTGAAGACATTTATGAAGAGCGACCTGTTTATGAGGATGTTGAAGAAACTTTCGAAGCAACAAAATATAAGAAAATACCGGTTTATAAAACCAAATATAAATATGCAATTTCCCGATGGAAGGAAGCCGGGAAATTAAATACCTCTGACAATAAAAAACCTGCATACTGGTCCGAAGATAGTAGATTAGCAGATGAAAGTAAATTCCGGGTTAAAAAACGGAATGAGAAATATTTTTTGCTGCTTGATGATATTGATAAATCCTATACGGAAGAAATCAGATTTGAATTATGGGATAAAACCAAATTGGATGATGTTTTAATTGCTGAAAAATCAAGTATTTTTGGAACTTTCTTAGGATTGAAGAATATGGATAATTAAATTTTATTGTTTACGATTATTATAATTAAAAATGAAAACAAAACGACCATTTATCTACCCAGGATATGTAGGAACTATATTAATTGTACTAGGCCTTTTTTTAATGAGTATTTTTCCAAAGCATGTGCCTTACATGGCTGATGGCTTTCAAACACCAATAATTTACTTTGAATTTGTACAAACTATTGAAGAAGCCCAACAATTATTTGGAATGACAAATGGATTGCTTCCTGACGATAATTTGATTCAACAAATGAACTTTGGTAACAAAATAGATTTTATTTATGCATTTATTTATTCATTATTTTTATTTCTATTTGCACGAAAATTGGTTGAAATATCAGGTAAGAAGTTTTTTACAGCAGTAATGATTTTGGCTGTTATTGCCTTTATTTTTGATTGTTTAGAGAACATAAAGTTAATTATCATTACTGAAAACCTTGCATCCGGTAGTTTTCAAACTGATTTAGAAACTCTTTTTGTATTTACCTGGATTAAATGGGGAGGCCTTGCACTAAGTTTTGTTATTTTATCAGAATGGTTTTTCAGGGGGAAAATAATCTCAACCGTATTTGCTTTTCTTGGTTGGGTACCAATGATTCTTGGAATCTTAGCTTATAAAATGCCCGGTTTTTATAATGAACTGTTTGCCAAGTCAATCATGTTTATGTTTATTGCTTTGATAGTTTATTCGTTCATTTATAGAATTCCAAAGGCGGTGGAAGAATAAAAATGGATCTTTTAATTTTAACCCAAATAATTGGCTTCCGAGCAAAAGGTTCATAATCTTTTAAGAATTATTCTGACCACCTTAAATGATTACAAAAAAAACAGGCTCTAAGTTTATCAAATGGTTTTGATTCTATACTAAAACCTTCACCTTACTTTCAGATCTTAATTGCATTTTATCAAAATCAATTTTACTGATGAGGTTAATACCCGGTTTTTTGCCAATCTCAAAACTGCCTATCTTATCAGATAAATTTAACGCTTCTGCACCATTAAATGTTGCCCATTTAAGAATCTCTGTTAGAGGTATTTGTGGGTAATAGGCTTGAATACTTTTTAATTCTTCCAAAACGGAAAGTTGATGATTTGAAGTAAGCGAATCAGTACCAATAGTACACTTTTGGTTCATTTTGTAAAAAAGAGGGATATCTGGTAAACGGTTTTCAATATATAAATTAGCATTCGGGCAAAAAGTCCAGAAAACTTCATTAAAATGTTGATTCGCAATATTAATATCTCTTTTATCTGAAAAAGTATTATGTACTAATAAACATTTTCTCTTTTTTGGGAAATATGATATAACTGATTCCAGTGAATTTTTACCCGTGGGTTTGAAATTTGAAAAATCGACACCCATATTTGATAAGCTATCGAATATATTTCCTGATTTTCTGATAAATAGCTCATTTTCAGATGCACATTCTTGGTTATGCATACTTATTGTTGCTGTTTCATTTTTATTTTCATCCAAAATTAACTGAAAAAGTTCTTTAGAAACTGAGTAGGGTGTATGTGGTATAATGGACGAACTCAAACTTTTGTTTTCTAATTCTTTTTTTAACTTTTTCCCGGAATCAAAAACAGTTTTTGCTTTTTGAGGGTTTAGAGAAAATAATTCTACAAATGTGTGGTAGTTAATTTTACTATTATTTTTTGTTATAATGCTATGGTTAGTATTGGAAATATCTCCCACTGCAACAATCCCATTTTTCTGCATTTCCCAATCAGCTTTTTTAATGCCCTTCAAAATGGTTGCTTCATCAGCAATCCTAATTTTGCTTATTTGCGATATGAAATTATGCAAACCTGTATGTTCAGGCACAATACCTTTTAAATGAGATAATTCAATATGGCAATGTGTATTAACAAATCCGGGAACAAGTATACCACTATAGAATTCAACACCTGCCATTTCCTTAACTTCATCACCAGGATCTATTATATTGAGAATCTGACCATCGTCATCTACCTCAACAACACCTCTTTTTATTGGTTTTGAACTAATTGGAAATACATAATGTGCTGATATTTTTCTGCTCATATTAAAACTTTAATGTCACAAATTCACCAATTATTTATGTGAAAAACTTAAAACAATTTTAATCTAACATTAAAAATTTTTAATTCCTCTTCTTATAATGATATTTAAATCGTTTTTCTTTGTATTTAGTTACATCCAAAGGAATGGTATGCTTATTTTGTTTTAGTTTAAGCCCACAATCAGGGCAGTGTAAATCATAAATAGTTATTTCTTCGCCACAAGCCGGACAACGATTTTTATCTTTTAGCCACTTTTTTTGCTCATCGGTAAACCCTTCTTGTTCAGGGGCATTAAGAGATAAGTACAGCTGTGAGGATTTTATAATTTTCTGGATATAACTATCAACAAACAAAAGGTTTACAAGAAAGAAGATTACTGAAAAAACAAATGAAAACCATAAAAAGCCAGTCATCCCAAAGCTTGAAAAAAGGGCAATAAAAACAATAAGCGCAATAGTAATTTTAATTAATTGCATTAAATGAATTTCATACTCAATTGATATCAGTTCTTTTTTTATAATCTGTAACTTAACAGGGTATTTGAAACTTATTAAAGAATGATCAGATATAAACTGAATGATGCTGTCTTCCCTTTCCAATTCATCAAATCCGAGACTGTTTATATGATTTTCATACAAATTTATTGCATAAGTAATATCCACCTCTTCAGATTCAGGAATCTCAATCTTATTTTTATAGCTATAGGGTAAGGACATTATCTGTAAATTAAAACATAGAATACAATTATAGGCACCCCAGAATATTTGGACCTGAGCCTAACCTATTATTAATGACTTAATGACCATATAATGACTATTGAATCACAAAATATGCAAATTACAAAGTACTGCGAGCAGGAAGGTTTTACTGCTGCCGATTTCCTATTAAATCAAGCTATGCTTGCCATTCATACTCATCCTCATCATTAATAATAACACCAATTTCAATTTCGTTAACTTCTCCATATTCCACGTTCAACACCAACCAGTTATCTTCATTGGTATAAGTTTCAAAGGTATCGTAATCTTCGTATTCGAAATCTTCTATATTGTTTTTTTCCAAAAAAGTCATGGTGCTTTCAATATCTTTGCCTATTACTTTTTCGCCTAACAGTGTTATTTCATCACTGGAACATTGAATATAGGCTAGCTTAAAACCTGCTTCTTTATAAAAAGTAAGCGTTAGTTTTAATTTGTTATACTGAAACTTAATGTTTCCATCTTCATCAGGATATTTTTTATCAAACTTTCCCAATGTTTTTTCAGCAAATTCCATTGTAGAACCAAACAGCAAATTGTCAATCCCAAATTTTACTTTTATTTCCATTTTTTTATATATTTATCGTTTATTTAAAATCTTTTTATGATTAATAAAACCTTATTCATAATTTATTACATTCTTTTTACAAATATATGTTTTTCCTTTGGACAAACCGATAAACAAAATGAAAAAGAAATGCAGTGGTTTGATAATGATAAATAAGGCATTTTTGTTCATTTGGGAATTTATTTATTGTAAATAGGATTGATGAATTGTAGTCATTTTATAATGAATTAAAATATAAAAATAATGGAAATAGTAAATAAGGCAGAAGATTATATTAAAGATTTATATGCAACCCACCCTCATGAACTATTATTATTTCATAACTTTAATTACACAACACAGACTGTCAAAAGTTCAGCAGAATTGGCACATAGCGAGAAACTGGAAGGAGATGAGCTTCAAATGGTATTACTTGCTGCATGGTTTATTAATATTGGCTATTTATTTGATTTTGTTAGTCATATAGAACACAGTATAAAGGTTGCCAAAGAATTTGTAAGTGAGTTTAATTATCCTGATGATAAAGCAAAAATTGTTACTGAGGCCATTGAAGTTGTCCTAAAAAATAAGCCGGAAAATAAAATAGAAAAAGTGCTATCAGATGCTAATAATTCAATATTTGCTTCGGAAGAATTATTATTATGGGTAAAATATCACCGACAGGAAAGGAATTACTTTGTAAAACCTAAAATTACCAGAAGGAGTTTTTGGCAGAGTGTGCTAAATTTACTTAATGAACACGAATATTATACACCATCGGCAAAGAACCTTTTTCAGGAAGGCAAATCAGAAAATATTGAAAAAATAAATCTGTTAATGGCTGAAGAATTAAACGGTGAACTTCCTAAAAACAACCTTATGGTTATTCAGGATATGAAAGCTGAGCTAACCAAAATTAACCAAAAGGTTGAAAAAAAGATTGCCTCGTCAAGGGGATATGACAGTTTATACAGGATAACGGCACGAAATCAAATAAACCTAAGTGGGATTGCCGATAATAAAGCAAATATATTGATTACTTTAAATGCATTAATTGTATCAGCCGTAATTACTTTTGTTTTTGCCCGGATAGATTCTGTTAATTACCTGGCCATTCCAGCACTTATTACTGTTTCTTTCAGTTTGGTATCAATTGCCTTTGCTGTTATATCAACAAGACCACATATTATGCCTGGAAAATTTAAAATGAAAGATTTTTACGATAAAAAAACCAATTTGATCTTTTATGGTAATTTTTATAATATGGATTATGATGAATATGACCGTGCTGTTCGGGACATGTTAAGTGATCAGGAACTTTTATTTAGCAATTTAAACAGGGATCAATACGAGCTGGGCAAAATATTGGGCAGGAAATTTAAATTATTGCACCATTCATATACTATTTTCCTTTATGGGTTTATTATTTCGGCAATTTCGTTTATTGTTACTTTGTTTTCTTTGTAATCGGTCATAAAAAAGACCTGTAACAGATGTTACAAGTCTTTTCTTCAACTAATTCGATGTTTTATAAACCAAACTTGGCCTTAATTTTATCTACATAGTCCAGTTTTTCCCATGCAAAAAAGTCTACTACTTTTGTTTCAGTAGTACCATTATGCTTGATTACAATTTCTTTTGTATAATGCTCCCTTCCCATGTGGCCGTATGAAGCTGTTGGTAGGTAAATAGGGCACTTAAGACCTAAACGCTCAATAATTTTAGCCGGGCGCATATCAAAAATACCTTTTATTGCTTCTGCTATTTCCCCATCACCCATATTCACTTTTGATGTGCCATGGGTATTCACATATAGGCCAACCGGTTCTGCAACACCAATAGCATAAGCTACCTGTACCAGAACTTCATCAGCAACACCAGCTGCTACAAGGTTTTTAGCAATATGACGAGTTGCGTAGGCAGCAGAACGGTCAACTTTTGATGGGTCTTTTCCTGAGAAAGCACCACCACCATGGGCACCTTTTCCCCCATAGGTATCAACAATAATTTTTCTGCCTGTTAAGCCGGTATCTCCATGAGGTCCGCCAATTACAAATTTACCCGTTGGGTTTACCAATAATCGGTGTTCGGCATCAAATAATTTTTGAATTTTTTCCGGAAGCTTTTTTAATGTCCTTGGAATTAGGATGTTTTTCATATCATCATGTATCTGCCCTAACATTTTATCATCTGCAGCTTTTTGTGCTTCAGCAGAATCATTTTCAGCTACTACAAAATCATCATGTTGTGTTGAAATAACAACCGTATCTATTCGTAGTGGGCTGTTATCGTCCGCATACTCAACAGTTACCTGCGATTTTGAGTCTGGTCTTAGATAGGTCATTTCTTTTTCTTCCCTTCTGATAGCAGCCAGTTCTTCAAGTAAAATATGCGAAATATACAACGCGATAGGCATATAATTATCGCTTTGGTTAGTTGCATATCCAAACATCATCCCCTGGTCGCCGGCACCCTGTTCATCGGCATTTTCACGCTCAACTCCCTGGTTAATATCAGGTGATTGTTCGTGAATTGCAGATAATACGCCACAAGCGTCGCCATCGAATTTATATTCAGCTTTCGTATAGCCAATTTGATTAATAACTTTTCTTGCTACTTTTTGCACATCAACATATGCTTTTGATTTTACCTCACCACTTAAAAAGGCTAAACCGGTAGTTACCATTGTTTCACAAGCTACTTTTGAGTCCGGGTCCTGGCGTAAAAACTCATCTAATAATGCATCAGATATCTGGTCAGCAACTTTATCAGGATGTCCTTCTGAAACTGATTCGGAAGTAAATAAATAAGACATATTATTATTTTTTAGATTATTACTATGTGTAAATGAACTACACATTATTTTTTATTAGAATATAAAAACTTAGAGGTTTGATTGGTTGGCAACACTGTTTTAGCATTTTTTTTGGTGGTTGCAAGCAATCAAATCTTTCCACTTAAATTTGTGCAAACATAAATATAATATTGTTTTGTTCAAAGCAAATGACTATTTGTTAGTCAAATAAATCAAACTGTTAGTGTAAGTAGTGGGTTATAAATATTGCTATAGAAAGGTTATTTGCTTGTCAACATTTTAAAAACTTCTTCAAGACTTTTTTCCTGTTTTTGCATTGATAATACAGCGAATTTATTTTCTACAGCAAAATTAAAAATATTGCTTCTGATATCATTATTAGCCTCGCTTTGTATCAACCAGATATTTTCTTTATGTTGTTCAACTTTCAATGAACCTTCAATTTTTTTTAGTAATTCTTTTTGAATTTCCTGGTCAAATTCAACAATAATGGTCATTAATTTGTCTCCTTTGGTATCTTTAATTGAATCAGGAGTTTCGTCAGCTACTATTTTACCCTTATCCACAATAATTATTCTATCGCAAATAGCTTCAACTTCCTGCATAATGTGGGTAGAAAGCATAACTGTTTTTTCTTTGCCAATTTGGCCAATCAGGTTACGTATTTCCACAATTTGATTAGGATCAAGACCCGTAGTAGGTTCGTCAAGTATTAAAACCTCAGGATTATGTATTAAAGCCTGTGCAAGTCCTGTACGTTGTCTGTATCCTTTTGACAATGCCCCGATTTTTTTGTTTTGTTCCGCAGTTAAGCCAGTTGTTTGGATAATATCTCTGACTCTTTGTTTTATCTCTTTTTTTGGAAGATGTAGCGAGGCAACAAAACTAAGGTATTCTTTCACGTACATTTCAAGATACAATGGATTGTGTTCCGGTAAATAGCCAACCACTTTTCTAACTTCTAATGAATTATCCCTTGCGTTGAAGTCATTTACAAATACTTCTCCTTCATCCGCAGGAATAAACCCGGTAATAATTTTCATCATAGTAGATTTCCCGGCACCATTTGGCCCTAAAAAGCCAACAATTTCACCTGATTTTATTTCAAAAGAAACATTATCAAGTGCTTTTTGTTTTCCGTATAATTTGCTTATATTCTTTACTATTATCGACATTTATTTAAATGGTTAAATTGTTTTGCCTCAGTTATATCTTTAGGTAGTTTCTAAAAATTCAAAGTTCATGGCTTTCAAATTTTTTAAAGCTCGGGTTTACTGCTGTAAATGAGTGTTTTGAAAAATTTGAGTAACTTAGGAATTTGGATTTTTATAGGTTACCTTTAATTAAACAAAAATAAAGAAAATAATTTGTTATTTTTGATCTATTAATGATAATTATTGAACTTAAACAATGGACTATTCATATTGTAATAATCTTAATGAGTATAACCGTTTTAGAACAAGAAATGTAAAAATTGGTAATAGTAATTTGGGTGGGGAAGCAGCTATCAGAATCCAATCAATGACAAATACTGATACACTTGATACAATGGCAAGTGTAGAACAGTGTATTAGAATTTTTGATGCCGGTGCCGATTTTGTGAGGTTAACAGTTCAAACAGTACGGCATGCCGAAAACTTAAAAAATATAAAAACTGAGCTTCATAAAAGGGGCTATGACCAACCTATTATAGCTGATGTTCATTTTAATCCAAAAGTAGCGGAAATTGCTGCACAAATCGTTGAGAAAGTACGCATTAATCCGGGTAATTTTGTTGATAGAAATATAACGGAAGCAAAATCATATTCTGAAAATGATTATAATACAGAATTGAATAAAGTTGATTCAAAATTCAGCCAACTTATAGAAATATGTAGGGAAAATGGAACAACATTAAGAATAGGTTCAAACCATGGTTCGCTTTCAAACAGGATTGTTGACCGATATGGCGATACCCCAATTGGAATGGTAGAATCTGTAATGGAATTTCTTCGCATAGCTGAAAGGGAAGAATTTCATCAAATTGTCATTTCTTTAAAATCAAGCAATACCAGGGTAATGGTTTTTGCATATCGGCTTTTAATGCATAAAATGTTGAAATATGGCATGAACTATCCTGTCCATTTGGGAGTGACTGAAGCAGGTGATGGTGAAGATGGCAGGATTAAATCAGCTGTTGGTATTAGTAGCCTGCTTGCTGATGGTATTGGAGATACAGTCCGTGTTTCGTTAACTGAAGATCCGGAAAAAGAAGTACCGGTTGCAAAAAAAATAGTTGATTATATTAATCTGAGAAAAAATCATAAACCCATTAATTATCAGGATAATATAAGCAAAAGCCCATTTGAATATATAAAAAGGGAAACCTATGAGCACACAGGGTTAGGCTCTCATCAAGTCCCCATTGTTATAGCAGACTTAAGTTTGAATGAAGAAGTCTCAGAAAGTGATATTGAAGCACTTGATTATTACTATGATAAAAATAGTAAAATGTGGAAACGAAGTGATTTGTCTCCTGATTTTTTGTTCATTGGAAACTCAAAATTGAAAGAATTACATATAAAAGGACTTAAACTTATATCAAATTACCATAGTTGGGAAGACCATTCAATTGAATATCCTTATTTTAATATGCTTACAGACTATGTAACTGCTGAAAAAAAATCCAAGACGATAAATTTTATATCAGTTGTTAATGATATGAACACGATTAAATTGTTGAAATTTTTAAGGAATGATGAAACCATAGTACTCATTTTGAAATCAGAAAATAAAAATTCTTATGCTGATAAACGGGCATTTATCCATTGGCTAACCAACGAAAATTTGAAATTTCCGGTAATTTCATTTAATAAATATAGTGATATTTCTGATGAGGATTTTCAAATTAAAGCGGCAGCTGATAACGGACCTTTATTAATTGATGGTTTAATTGACGGGATAATACTTGGTAATGAAAACAAACTATTATTTAGAAAAAGTATAAATTTTGCATTTGGAATATTACAGGCCAGTCGTTCCCGGGTTACAAAAACCGAATACATTTCTTGCCCATCATGTGGCCGTACATTGTTTGATATTCAGGAAGTTACTAAAGAAATAAAAGAAAAAACGAATCATTTGAAAGGGATTAAAATTGGAATAATGGGCTGTATTGTTAATGGTCCCGGGGAGATGGCAGATGCCGATTATGGATATGTTGGCACGAGAATTGGAAAGGTATCCTTGTATAAAAGTAAGGATATCGTTAAAAAAAATATCCCGTCAAAAAATGCGGTTACTGAATTAATCTATCTCATTAAACAAAATGGGGATTGGATTGATTGATATGTACTATTTTTGCAGTTTGATAAATAGAAAAACTCATTTAGTCAAAAACAACTTTTATAAAAACAATAGCACGTTAAATTTGTCGTATTTAATTATAAACAAATTTTAATTTTTGATAATTGAAAATTCCGTTTTAACTTTACATGTTAGAAATGCTTGTAACATTTATAATGAAAAGATCTGTAATAAAGTACCAAATGGCCAATACAAGGTGTTTTGACAGATTAATGGATGTTTTCCGCTATATGGGACAGGCTATATGGCCATAGAAATTATAAGAAATAAATACATGAAAAAGATTTTTGGCATTTTATTATTCCTTGTTTTCATTGTTAATTCTTCATTAGCGGCAGAAATTAAGGTAAAAGGTATTTTTCAGGGCGAAAATTTATTCGTGATGAATCCATTTGCTTCAACAGGTGTGGGATTTTGTGTATTTGAGGTTACAGTAAACGGGCAAATAACTACAGACGAAATTAATTCAAGTGCTTTTGAGATTGATCTAAGTGTATTTAATTTAAAGATTGGTGAGAAGGTATTAATTATTATTAAACATAAAGATGGGTGCAAGCCAAAAGTCTTAAATGCAGAGGTATTAAAACCCAAAAGTACCTATAAAGTTTTGGAAATAAATGTTGATAGAAAAAATAAACTGCTACGTTGGTCTACAACTGGTGAAAAAGGGGCATTACCATACATTGTTGAACAATATAAGTGGAAAAAGTGGATCAAAGTGGCAACCGTTCAAGGCAAAGGAATAGGTGGAACCCAAAATTATTTTGCTTCTATAATACCTACTAGTGGGTATAATAAGTTTAGGGTTAAACAGATAGATTATTCACGTAAACCAAGATATTCTCCAGAAGCAACTTACCGATCATTAGACCCTCTGGTAACATTTTCACCGGAAAAACCTAAAAATGAAATCATATTTTCGGCAAAAACCAGTTATGAAATATATGATTTTTATGGCAGGTTGATAAAAAAGGGAAGTGGCAATAAAATTGACCTAACTAAATTAAAAAAAGGCGATTATTTCCTTAATTATGATAACGAAATGGGTAAGTTTACCAAGAAGTAGTTTGCAGTTTACGATAAATCAAGATATCTGAAATTGGGCTTAATGTCAGAACAAACTCAAATAAATAACCACCATCATTCCAAAAAAACCCAGTAAAAACCCAGAATATATTTGTTGTGGACTATGAGCATTTAGTTTTAGTCTGGCAAAAGCAATAATGCCTGAAATAAGTGTAATTAAAACAAGAATGAACAGAAGGTTCGCATAATAAACAATTGAGTATATAAAAATTAGGGATAACAATCCGCTAATTCCAATTAGGTGCGAGCTGATTTTCCATTTTAAATTAATAAACAGGTTAAACATTATAAGTATAGCAGATGCCAATACTAATATTTTAATAAACTGTGGTACATGAAAATGAAGGCGGTTCAACAAATAAAATGAAAAATAATAGGAAATGGCAGTAACAAAAAGAGGTATTATCCTGTCTTTCCTTTCATTTAACTGAAAAGCACTAATAAGTTTTAATTGTAGTAAAAAAGGAATAATGCTTACAGGAATCAGGAATGTTGTTAAAAAAACTAACACATAAATTATTTTTTGAGCCTGATTTGGGATGTAAGAATAATGGGTGCCTGAGTTAAAAATAATGATCAAAGCATATGTAGGCATCAACAATGGGTGAAATAGTATAGAAACAATCTTTGAAAACAAATTATTATAATTTTTTTTCTGTATCATAATTGGCAAATTGAATTATGCTTTGGTACAATTACATTTAGGTTGAGAAAAAATTTCTTCCAAACATTACAAAACTTGATTTGTAGCTCATTTCTAAGTTCATTAGATACCATAATTTTCATGTTTTCTTTTTCCTGATCCTTGAAAACGATGGCATTTAAATATAAAACTTCATTAGAATACTTGAAATGAACAGATAAAGAATCGTATTCATTTGTGTAATTACTAATCTGCCTGAATAATTCTGAACTTTTTTGAGTACATTTCAATTCGTAAATCTCAAGCATTTTTTGACCTGAGCTTTTCTGAATTTGTTTTGCCCAAGCTGTAAAACCAGGAAATGCTTCTGCTATTTCCAAGAAAACAATGCCAGCATTGTAATCTTTTGATGGGGTTTCCATCTTTTCACTTTCTGTTTGAGAAATTGCTTTTTTTAATGTTTCATCACCTCTTTGTATCAGTAAAAAAGGAATGCTTACATAAAGTAGTATAATTACAATTAAAGGGAAAAGCCATGTTTTTCTCTTCTTTTGTTGATGATTAAATCGTAAATAACTCATATTTGGCCTATTTTTTTGAATTAATGATTAACAAATTCCGATAATGATTATGTAAACTTTCAAAACTAACTACCTTATAGCCAACGATTTCCATTTTTACATTTGCTAATCCAGATTTGATCATGTCAATTTCTATTGCAGCCTTTTTCGAAAGATCAATAACTCTTTTATGATTAAACGGTCCACGGTCATTAATTCTAACAATCACTGAAAAATTATTGCTTAAGTTGGTAATTCTTAATATTGTTCCAAATTTCAATTTTCTATGAGCCGCGGTAAAAATGTTCATGTTAAATTTTTCACCATTAGCAGTAAATTTGCCATGAAATCCGGGACCATACCAACTAGCCATTCCAATCCCAGCTGATATGACAGGTAGGGTTTTATTATTGCTTTTCTTACAGCTTGCAAAAATAACAATAAAAAGAATGCTTAGAATAAGATTTTGGATATTAAACATTAATTTACCTTCAAATAATTGAGCATTAGCCAGTTGTTTTTCCCCCTTTGATTTATTAGTTGTAAATCATTTTTAATGGCTATTTTATTAATATCATCAAAATCTTCTTTATAAAAACCACTTAGCAACAATTTTCCCCCTTGATGGATGTTAGCAGCGTACACGGATATATCATCAATCAAAATATTTTTATTGATATTTGCGTAGATAATATTGTAATATCTGTTTCCTATTAATTTTTTATCACCAAGCTTGACAGTTACATTTTTAATAGAATTTAATTTTATGTTTTCCAGGGAGTTTTTGTATGACCATTCGTCAATATCGATGGCACAAATATCCTTTGCACCTTTTTGGGCACTAAGGATTGCTAAAATGCCTGTTCCGCAGCCCATATCAAGAACTGTTTTTCCTTGTAAATCCATTTCAAGGATTTCTTCAATCATTAAAAAAGTCGTTTCATGATGTCCGGTTCCAAAAGACATTTTTGGGTCAATGAGTATCTCAAATTTTGTTTTTGGCGTATCCTTATGGAAAGTGCTTCGAATAAGACATTTATCCGCAACTAAAACGGGTTCAAAGTAATTTTTTTCCCAGGTTTCATTCCAGTTTTGATCTTTTATTAACTTATGTTTATATTCAATTTGTGTATTGTGAATCGTAATTTTTGTTATCTGTTCAAATAATTTTGGATTAAATAAATGAGATTGAATATATGCAGTAATTCCAGAATCACATTCCATAAAACTTTCAAAACCCATCTCACTTAACTGAGCTACTAATATTTCACCGCTTGATTGTTCAAATGGTTTTATTTCACAAGTTAATTCAATATAGTCCATAAGTAATTGACTAATGATTATTGTATAATGAATAATTCGTATCCGCCTAAGTTTCAGTAATTAATAATTTAATAATTTAAACATTTAACAGAAGCTTAGTTTTGTAAAAATATCAAATATTAATTAATAAGGCAATTTAATTTACAACCGCTGTAACTAATATATTTAAGATTAATTGTAGGCGCTCACTTCTCTTCAGTGTAATCAGAGTTTATCCATAAAGTTAAGCGTAGTATTTCAGATGCATTTTTATCCGTCAGACCACTTGGAGTGGTCAGACGGGTTCACACATGTTTAGATTGCCCGAAAATTGACGCTTGACTTGTCACTAGAAACCTGTGGCTGTTTGATTATACAAACCAACTCTTTAACGTGTAGAACTGACTTTAAAGGCAGATTCTAATTAGGAGAAGTTCTTAAATTGACATAATTTTGTCCCTCAAGTCTAATTTATTTTGGCTGTAGTATAAAATATTGTGGTTATAAAACTAGCTGTATAATCCGCAGATAACGCAAATGTTCGCAGATAATACTGAAATTTATAAAAAAAACTAAAAGTATTATGCCGATGGAT
The DNA here is from genome assembly GCA_039714415.1 of Bacteroidota bacterium. GTDB lineage: Bacteria > Bacteroidota > Bacteroidia > Bacteroidales > NBLH01 > NBLH01. The sequence continues at coordinate 12,567 of JBDLJL010000062.1, read as the reverse complement.
TAGCAAGTTAAGGAAATTTATTTTCTGTTACTTGATAACCAATCGGTATAATTATGAGTAAAATCTGCGGTAATCTGGATAATCTGCGGATAAAATTAATAAAACCCACAAAATATTATATCATAGCCTTTATTTTTTAAGAATAAAAACTATAATGGAAAAAATATTATTTCTGGCACTAATGGTTTTTCAGACACTTGCTTTTTCGCAGGAAGAATATCCCTATGTTGATGACAGAGGATTTGTTGTAAAGCTTGGCCAACAAGCACCAGATTTTAAAATAATTTATGTAAATGGTAAATCATCAGTTAAATTATCTGATTTAAAGGGGGAACTTGTTTTGTTGCAGTTTACAGCTAGTTGGTGTGGGGTTTGCCGTAAAGAAATGCCACATATTGAAAAGGAAATTTGGCAAGTATATAAAAACAGGAGAATTCATGTTATTGGAATTGACCGTAAAGAACCATTGGAAAAAGTAAAAAGTTTTGCAAAAACAATGAAAATAACTTATCCTCTGGCTTTAGATCTGGATGACAAAATTTACACAAGCTATGCACATCCAAATTCAGGAGTTACCCGAAATGTGTTAATTGATAAAACAGGGAAAATTGTATTCCTTACCCGATTGTATAAAAAGAAGGAATTTAATGAACTTGTTAACAAAATTGACGAATTGATTAATAAATAAAAAAACAAAGGACTAATGGGGAAAAAGCCGAGTATATTTGATGAGATAAAAAAACGGGTTTTGGTTTTAGATGGAGCAATGGGTACTATGATTCAGGACTATAAACTTACTGAAGAAGATTTTCGAGCAGAAAGCTTTAAAAACCATCCTGTAGATTTAAAAGGAAACAATGATTTGTTATCAATTGTCAGACCGGATGTAATTAAAGCAATTCATAAAGAATATTTAAAAGCCGGGGCCGATATAATTGAAACGAATACTTTTAATGCTACATCTATTTCATTGGCAGATTACCAGATGGAAAACCTGGCTTATGAAATAAACTTAGAATCGGCCAAAATTGCACAAGAGGCAGCAAGTGAATTCACAAAACAAAATCCTGAAAAGCCACGGTATGTAGCAGGCTCAATGGGACCAACAAACAAAACTGCTTCAATGTCGCCAGATGTGAATGATCCGGGCTTTCGGGCTGTTAGCTTTGATGATTTGTTTAATGCATATAGTGAGCAGGTAAATGGACTGCTTGATGGTGGGGCAGATATTTTGTTGGTAGAAACAATTTTTGACACATTAAACGCTAAGGCAGCATTATTTGCCATAGATAGTATACTTGAAGAACGGAATATTGATGAATTTCCGGTGATGGTCTCAGGAACAATTGCTGATAAAAGTGGTCGAACGCTTTCAGGGCAAACCCTTGGTGCATTTCTGAATTCTGTTTCGCATATAAAGTTGTTGACTATTGGCTTAAATTGTGCTTTTGGTGCAAAGGATTTGCGTCCATATGTTGAGGAACTGTCTGAAAAATCTTCATTTTATATCAGTGCACATCCTAATGCAGGTTTACCTAATGAGCTTGGTGAGTATGACGAAACACCTGAAAAGATGGGCGTTCAGATTAAAGATTATCTTGATAATAGCTTAGTCAATATCATTGGTGGGTGTTGTGGTACAACCCCGGGACATATCCATGAAATTGCAAAATTGGCACAACGAGCAGAAAAGCATGTCAAAATTGAGAAAAACCCACTTACCCAATTAAGTGGGTTAGAAGCATTGAGCGTAAATAAGCAGAGTAACTTTATCAATATTGGTGAACGGACCAATGTGGCCGGCTCACGTAAGTTTGCCCGCCTGATTAAAGAAGAAAAGTACGAAGAGGCTTTAAGTGTAGCACGCCAGCAGGTTGAAGCCGGTGCACAAATTATTGATGTTAATTTGGATGATGCCATGCTTGATGCAGAAAAAGAAATGCATCGCTTTTTAAACCTGTTAATGTCAGAACCGGATATTGCAAGGGTTCCTGTGATGATTGATTCTTCAAAGTGGACAGTTATTGAAACCGGCTTGAAATGTTTGCAAGGAAAGGCAATTGTAAATTCAATAAGTTTGAAAGAAGGCGAGGAACAATTTATTGAACATGCAAAGAAAATTAAACGTTTTGGTGCTGCAACTGTGGTGATGGCTTTTGATGAAAAAGGTCAGGCCACTACTTACGGACGGCGAATCGAAATTTGTGAAAGGGCTTATAAGATACTTACTGAGAAGGTTAAGTTTCCACCTCAGGACATCATTTTTGACCCCAATATTTTAACTGTTGCCACAGGAATAGAAGAGCATAATAATTTTGCTGTTGATTTTATCAATACCACAAAGTGGATTAAAAAAAACCTTCCTCATGCAAAAGTAAGTGGGGGGATCAGTAACCTGTCTTTTTCGTTCAGGGGAAATAATGTGATACGTGAGGCAATGCATTCTGTATTTTTATTTCATGCTATAAAAGCTGGTTTGGATATGGGTATTGTTAATGCCGGCATGTTGCAAATTTATGATGAAATTCCTGAAAATTTATTGATCCTGGTTGAAGATGTTGTTTTAAACCGAAAAAATGAGGCTACTGAAAAGCTCATTGAATATGCGGCAAATGTTCAGCAAGATGGAAAATTAGAGAAAGTTATTGATAAGTGGCGAGATAAACCAGTTGAAGAGCGCTTAAAACATTCTTTGATTAAGGGTTTGACTGATCATATTGAAGAGGATGTTGAGGAAGCCCGTAAAAATTTCAGCCAGGCGCTTGAAGTTATTGAAGGTCCATTAATGGCAGGGATGAATGTTGTTGGTGATTTATTTGGTGATGGAAAAATGTTTCTTCCCCAGGTAGTGAAAAGTGCACGGGTTATGAAAAAAGCTGTGGCAATATTGCTTCCCTATATTGAACAGGAAAAACAACAAAGTGGAAGTAAAAGTACATCAGCAGGAAAAGTTTTGTTAGCCACCGTTAAAGGCGATGTTCATGATATTGGGAAAAATATTGTAGGTGTGGTTTTACAATGTAATAATTTTGAAATTATTGACCTCGGTGTAATGGTCACTGCAGAAAAAATACTTGAAGTGGCAGAAAATGAAAACGTTGACCTGATTGGTCTAAGCGGATTAATTACCCCATCATTAGAAGAAATGGTGCATGTTGCCAAAGAGATGAAGCGAAGGGGCATGAATATTCCTTTATTAGTTGGCGGCGCAACAACATCTAAATTACATACGGCTGTTAAAATTGAGCCGGAATACGATGGAAGTATTGTTCATGTTATTGACGCATCAAAAAGTGTGGGGGTAACAAGTCAGCTATTATCAAAAACGGAAAAACAAAGCTTTATTGATAAAACAAAAGATGAATATTCCCAAATTAGAGAAAAGTACCAGGAAAGCCAGAAAAAATTAGTGACATTTGAATTTGCTAAATCAAAAAAAATATCAATTAATTGGGATCAGGAAGCTATTCAGAAACCCCAATTTACAGGCACAAAAGTTTTTGAAGATTATTCATTATCTGAAATAAGTAAATATATCGACTGGTCTTTTTTCTTCCATGCATGGGAAATAAAAGGTCGTTATCCTGCTATTTTAGATCATCCTGAAAAGGGGAAAGAGGCGAAAAAACTATTTGCGGACGGTCAGGAAATGTTGCAAAAAATCATTGATGATAAAATGCTTAAAGCAAATGCGGTAATTGGTTTTTATCCTGCTAACAGCATTGGCGAATCAATTGAATTATACAAAAATGAAGACAAAACTGAACAATTAGCAACTTTTCACCATTTAAGGCAACAAACTGAAAAAGACAATAATAGTGCTTATGAATATTATTTATCTTTAGCTGACTATATTGCACCGAAAGAGAGTAAAGTAAACGATTATCTTGGAGGTTTTGCAGTAACTACAGGTACTGGACTTGAAAAATGGGTGAAAAAATACGAAACGGAAAATGATGATTACAATGCTATTATGATTAAGATTATAGCTGATCGCCTTGCCGAAGCCTTTGCTGAACTGATGCACCAAAGGGTAAGAAAAGAATTTTGGGCTTATGCTGATGATGAAGATTTAAGCATTGATGAACTAATCAAAGGGAAGTATAAAGGAATCAGGCCGGCCATTGGCTACCCTGCCTGCCCCGAACATTCTGAAAAACAGGTATTGTTTGATTTAATGGATGTTGAAAATAAAACAGGTATTAGTTTAACAGAAAGTTATGCCATGTATCCTGCTGCCTCTGTAAGTGGTTTTTATTTTGCAAACCCTCAGTCAAGATATTCCAATCTTGGCAAAATTGATAATGAACAATTAGAGGATTATGCAAAGCGAAAGGAAATTAGCATTGAATTGGCGAGAAAGTATTTGAGTGTTAATTTGAAATAGAAATCAATCACTTTTTAATGATTTTGGTATTCCTATCCATCTTGGGGTTCTATTCATATAATCATGATAGGAATCTCCGTATTTCTGAAGTAAAAAACGTTCTTCAGGCACTACGAAAAAAGGGGGCAATATTAATAACGCTATTGAACTTAATAAAAAAACCCATGATGCCGAAGCTATTCCCACTCCAATGAATATTAAGAATGGTGAGAGATACATTGGATGTCTGGAATATCGATATATCCCTTTAGTTATTGGGGTCTCGGTTGGGGTAGTAATCCAATCCACAATAATTCTCGTGTATATGATTAATCCTAATAGACAAATTGGAAGACCTATGTAGAACCAAGTTGTTCCAAGTTTTAGTGGTAGGAATATAGAGTAAATATATCCGAGAAAATAAATGATATGCCAAAATAAAAATGCTTTCTTTTCAATCTTGTTATGCTTGTCAGTAAATTGACTTTCTCGAACTCCACCAGGTTGTTTCCTAATTTCGTCCCTCAAAGCACCTTTATTAATCATCAATAAAGGGGTTATTATGATCGTATACAGCATTATAATCCATGCGTTCCAGACACCTATTTCAAAATTTGGTATAAGCGACATGATTTCTTATTATTTTGGTATTAAATAGTCTAATTTAATTGAGACTAATGTTAAATTATTTTGTATATATTCAACACTTTACGATTTTCTCAAATTTAGAGTTCTTCCCTTAATTTTTCAAATACGACATTGTCGTTAGCTTCAGAAATTAATCGGTTCTTCTGATGTTGAGCACGGCATATAACATCCTTATAAAGTGAAAAAGGTAAGTATATTTACCTTTTGTCATTATGTAGGAATAGTTATTTTGCTATGCAATTTACAAGTTTTATACTAAATGTCCAAACTGTCTATAGAACTTTTATCTTAATATAATATTTATCAACCTTTCTTAAACCTTCAGAAGAAATTTTCAAAACACTTAAAAATTCATTGCAATATTATACAATGAAGATTTCTGTGTTTAATATCCTGTTTATCAGAATAATTGAAATGATTGATATAACGACGATACTTAGGATGGCAAGAAAAGACAAAAAAACGTATTTAAAAGGATTTTCATTATAGGGTAAAATATTGAGAGAAGATATTATGTTGTTATTAGGATATTCTTGAATGAGATCTTTTTTATTGGATTCAAGTAAATTAATAATGGGCTTAATGATAGAAAACCAGAAAAATCCAATGCCAAATACAAGGTAGATGCTAACATATCCAATCAATTCAATTAAACCTGTATCAATAGGGATCATACTCATTTCTCTTTTTTCAATAAACCGATAAATCGTGTATAAAAAAGTCAATACATATATTCCACTAATAAGCAATATTTTAACATAAATAATAATTATATTACTTAGTTTTTTAACCACCCCTTTTTTGTACATTAGTAGTCCGTTTTGTTTAAAAGGTTGATACTCTCCAATATCATTAATTACCTTCCCTGTAAAGTAGATATTAATAATCAGGTTCATAATGATCCAAATTTGAATGGTAAATACCATTAGGTGATAATAACCTAGCTTGGATAATATTCCTGAACTTTTTTCGCACCAGCCAAATAACTGATCTGTCGTAAAATTATGGTGAAAATACCAGGAAAATCCAAAAGATAAAATCAGGACAAACATTTGCCATTTATAATTGCCTGCAAGTTTTTGGTACTTACAAGAGAACTGCATTAGGTAAGATAATTCTCTATAATACGATAAAATCAGAACATTGATTATGGCCAGCACAAACTCACCTATCCATGTAGAATAACTCTCGGATAAAGGATAATCAATTCCATTCCAAACACCTGTATTAAAAGCCCAAATGGTGATTACTACCGGCGATAACAGAATGAAAAACAGGAATACTAAAATAAGCCTGTATTTGTTTGGGAGCACTTTATCCACAAAAAATGGGAACAAGTTGAACTGAATATTTTCATCTTTATCATATACGATATTAAAAAATTCGTTGGGAACATTCAGTTGGTTTGTGGGTTCAATATTTATTTCATTGTTTAATTCTAACGACTTAACTTTTTGGATTTCTTTCTTAAGGATTTCAAGAATTAGTTGCAGTTTATCCAGAGATCGGCTAAACTTAACTTTGTTTGATTGGATTTTGGATATATCGCCTTTATTTAGCTTCAGTTTTCCATTGGAATTATTATTGAGAAGCTCTGCAATTTCACTTTGTGTTACATTATAATCGAACTGCAACAGGTACAGGTATTTCTGAATTTCATTGATCTTTTTCTCTTTTTCAGTATTCGATAACATGTCCATTATTTATATTGAGTCATCTGACAACTCCTTTTTTTAGAGTTATACAAACTTCAAAATCTGGTGATATCTTATTTAACAAAAAATCGTCTGATGACTAATTCTTTGGAGTTTTTAGTTTAGTCACCAATTACCAATTTCTAATTACCTGTCAATTAGTACAAAACAGGTAATTATTAGTATCACTGAGTATTTAAACCAGAGCCGCGTTTTCTTGCTGACTAAGTTTCACAAAAGTTTCAATTAAGTATCAACATAAATATACGAAGATTTTCAGCTTGTTGTAATTTTATAATGAAATTTAATCAGAAAAGAAGGTTAAAAATGAAAATTCTTGAAAAATTATTTGGTAATGTTAAAAGCAGAAAAATAAGCCTGATTTTTATTGCGACAGGTATTTTGTTGATGATTGTGGCTTTAATATTTGGAATATCTGATAATCCACCAGGCATTATTTTAGCATTTATTAGCATTTGTGCAATTACTCTTGCATTTGTTCACCACTGGACAAAACTTAAAAAGTTTTTAGTTCTTCTTATTGGTTCTGTGCTTGGTTTCCCTGTTTTTGCCGTATTGCATAATTTGTTTTATGGTCTGGCCATTATGGCCAAAGATATAATTGTAGTAAAGCAAATACTTGAAATACTGGATGTCTCAAGTTTTTTAATAGCCATTTTTTTATGCCCTGTTGGTATCATCGTAGGAGCCATTGGTAGTATCGTATTGGCAATAAAAAATAAAAAAGTTAGCCGGGTTTAATCGTCAACACAATGCATTGAATAAAAAATTTAAAGTGTTAATTAAAAAAATAAAATCATGATAGAATATGTACATCAACACATTACATCAGAGCTTCAGCAGAATACGAAGACTGATACTATATTTATACTTTCCGCGATCATTCTTAACCTGATTGCACTGGCTGTAAACTCTGGCATGGCAGAAGGTTCAAGAGAAAAAGAAAGTTTAATAGCTGCTATGTTCTTATTTGTTGCTTTAATCATTATCATAAATATTGTAGTAATTTTTGGATTATCAAAAGGAAAACAAACACGTTCAAAGCTTGTACAAGGGTTAATGCAAATGTATATGGATAAAGAGGTTGACAAATATTATGATTCTTCACTAATAAGCAATTATAGTATAAGATATAACCTTTTTATCATGGTTGTAGTATGCGTCGGTATTATTTCTATAGTTATTCCATTTATTATTCGATAATGAGGGTTTGTATAGTTTAATTATTGGGGGCGTATATTGACTAACAATGCCTCAACCAATATGAAGTTTACTGTAATTAAAAAACAATTAATCATGGAAACAAAAAAATTATTTATCAACGTGAAGTTAAAAGCTACTTTTATTTTCACTATGGCCTTCTTGATGTCAGTGATGTTAAATTGTGTTGGTCAAAAACACAATGAAATAGTCAAGAATGCTTATGAACTCAGAATGGATGGGCAGGCTGATTCTGCCAAAGTTCTTTTAGAAAAATCATTGAAAAAAGATTCAATCTCAGCTCTGGTATGGTTTGAACTATGCAGGACAAATCAACATATAGGTTTGGCTAATCCCCGAAAGATGGTTGAATCTATGGATGAAATTTTACATCAGGTTAATATGGCGGTGAAGTTTGATTCTGAAAATGTTTACTATCTATCTTATAGGGGTAGTATTGAAGTTTTGAATTTGTATATGAGCTTAATGACAGGGAAAAATGATGGTAAGGATAAGTTGACAAAAGTTGAAAAGACTTACAATGCAGTGTTAAAACTAAAACCAGATTATTATGAAGTTAAGCTTACACTGGTAGAACTGTTTGGTGCCTTACCTGAAGATAAAGGTGGGGATAAAGTGAAAGCCGAAAAGTATGCAACAGAGCTGGAAAAAGAAGATGTTTTGCATGGTGCAAAAGCAAGGGAAATTCTTATGAATGAAAATGATGATAAAATTGCTTTCTGGGAATCAATTAATAAAAAATTACCTGATAACTCTGATGTTTATGAGGCCATGGGCAGAAGCTATTTACACAAAAACAAGTCTGAGGAAGCAAAAAAATGTTTCAAAAAAGCCATAGCACTTAATACAGAAAAAAGCACTTTGCACCTTGAACTAGGGCGATATTACATGATGCAGGCTATGCGAAATGCAAAAGTTCTTGATTCTATAACTCCACTGATTGAAGAGGAATTCAACAAATATTTAAGCTGCAAACCAGAAGCGAATAAACCAACGCAGGCATGGGTTGTTGGTAATCTTGCTAAAATAAAATATCGAACAGGAGATAAAGAAGCTGGAAAAAAATTAATGGATAAAGCAAATGGATTAGACCTCTTTTTTTCAAAAGCATTTGCCGTACCAAATCAAGCATTATTTAGCCCGCCAGGAAAAATTGTTCGTTGGCATAGCTATTATTTCAGGCCATTCTAATTCTATGGATCATATCATAATATGAATGAGGCTGTTAAATATTTAACAGCCTCATTCAATTGATATTATTGTCTTGGTGTTCTCTAAAAATTCAAAATTCGAGGCTTTCAAATTTTTTAAGGCTCGATTTTACTATTGTAAATGCTCTGTACAGAACTTGTCGAAGTAAGTGTCTTAAAAAATTTATATAACGAAGAAGTTGGCATTTTTAGAGGATACTTTTATTTTTCAATGAGTTCATAACCTTTACTTATCCCTTTTTCAATTGCAGGTATTCCTTTTTCCATCCAAACAGGTGCTTTTTCACCTTTTAGGTAATGATCAAAATATTGCTGCATCCGGATATTAAAATCCTTTTTATTTTGCCATTTCTGTGGCCAATGCGGCTCACCAACATAATTTAGCATCCAGGAAGGTTTACCCAGCCTACGAAGCGCAACAAACAGCTCAATTCCTTGATACCAGGGAACATGCCCATCTTTATCATTGTGCATTATGAGCAAGGGCGTATTGATTTTATCGACAAAAAATATTGGTGAGTTTTCGATATATCTTATCGGATATTCCCATAAAGTTCCGCCTATTCGACTTTGTGTATGTTCGTATTGGAACATACGGCTAAGTCCTGTCCACCATCGTATTCCACCATATGCACTTATCATGTTTGGTACTGGGGCACCCGCTTCTGCCGCAGCAAATATGTCTGTTTTTGTTACCAGATAAGCAATCTGATATCCTCCCCAACTATGGCCTTGTACACCAATTCGCTTTTCATCCACAAAGCCTTCACCAATTAAAGAAGTAACACCAGGGATTACGCAATTATAGCTGCTTTCACCCGGATAACCTATTCGATAATGTACATCAGGATTAAAAATTACATAACCTCTGCTCAAATAAAAGCTATAATTTATGGTTGAACGATGAGGTTCGGGAGTTTTATGTTGATTCAAACGTTCAGACGATTTTTCGTAAAAGTTAACAATCATTGGGTACTTTTTGTCCGGATCAAAGTTTTCAGGCTTATAGAGAAGCCCTTCAAGCTCAACACCATCCAATGAAGTCCATTTATACACTTCTGCTGTTCCCCACAGGTATTCTTTTTGTTGAGGGTTGGCATCACTTATTTTCTCTATTTTTTTAAATGACAAATCTGAATATTGGATATTTGGAAATACCTTAAAGTTTTCTTTTGTAAAAATCAAATAATCCGATTTTTTGGCTTTGATAACATTACGGAACCTAAAGTTACCTGGAATTAATTTTTTTGTAAGTTTATTTTTCAGATTCAAGCTATGATAACCTTCCTGTCTTGTAATTTCATTATAGCTGTGAAGAAGTATTGTTTTATTAGGATCGATAAACCGTTCTTCTTCATCAAGTTCAACATAACGGAATTCGGTTTTGCTTGCACGACCACCAGTAAGTTTAACAGCATCTTTTTTACCATTTGGGTCTAGCTGCCAAATATCATAACGATCATAAACCAGAAAGGACTCATCATCTTTAGTCCAACCGGCAAATCGGTATGGGAAAGGGAAATTGGGCAAGTCATTTAGTTCATCAGTTAAGTTTGCTTTTCGGCTATCCATTAATTTAATAGTTTTACCACTCATGTTATGATGTGAATACCAAGCCGAATCAAGTGCATTAAACCAATAAATGTAATTACCACCCGGTGAAATCCTAACCAGGTATGATCGAATATCTTTCGCAATGAGTTCCTTTTTGTTTTTTTGCAGATTAATTTTATAGATATCCTGATGGCGTGGCCCACCTTCCCATGAAATATATTTTTGATACGGAAGATCTGAAATTCCCAATCCCCAATTTGAATTACCTTCGTCTGCAGTTCGAATATTTGGAATATCCTTATTACCAATTTGTTGAATTGAACCATTATTAATGTTCAAAATTGCCATATAAGCCTTTTTTTGATCCCTTTTTAATTCAACATTTTGTTGAGTATGCAAGCGGCTGTCTTTATAATTCCAAACTTCAACATTTACAATTTCTTCGGGAAGCAGCATAGTATCTTTCAGTAATGGTTTTGGACTGGTTCCAAAAAATAATCGTTTACCATTTTTAGAAAAGTAAGGTTTAAAATGTTCGTTGATAATCCATTCCTTTGGCATGAATTCAGCTTTATTATTAGCTATAACTGTTGCAGAATCCTGACCTGTTTTCCACAATAAAACATCAAATGGGCGAATCTTGGCTTTTGTAGTATCCAGATCAACCAGGAATACTGCCTGGGCACCATTCTCATCAAAAGCAAAGTTTTTATAATCACCTTTTCCCCTGCAAAGAGGAAGTAATTTGTTGGTAGATAAGTCAATCATATAAACCCCTTGTTGGAATGTGGAATCTTTACCAGAGCTGTAAAACATTAACTTTTTGCCTTTCTCAGAAAAAACATATTCCTTGACAAATGGGAATGTATCCTGCTGTTGTGTTGTTAAATCTTTAACAACCAATCGATATCCATTCTTTTTGTTCTCTTTTTTGGATTTGTTTTTTTTCTTTACTTTTTCTTTGGTTTTCGTGCTATCTTTTTTCTCTTTTTTTGGTTTTGGCTCAGGAAATATTTGAAAGGCTATATGTGAACCCCATTTTTCAGGGATTTTGTATGAATTAACACGGGGAATCTTAATCAGCGTCTTGGTCTTTAAATCAAAAATACCCAGTGAATCTTTCGGTAGCTTGTCTTTTTTAACTTTATTCCTTCTTTGAGCATTTACACTATCAAGTTCTGGCTTTATTTTAAAGATAATATGGCTACTTTCCCAGTTAATTTTTGCTTTGTTACCTCTTTTATAGGTGAGGATATCTTTAGCTTTTCCATCGGTGATTTTCAATGTAAGATCACCGTATCCTGGTTGTAACTGATAAATAACCCATTTGCCATTATTAGAAATTTGAGCATTTTTAATTTTATTCCAGTGGTCAAAATCAGCATGGTCAAGCACTTTTTTATTCTGTGCCTGGGATATCGATATGGAAAAAATGAGAATAATTGTAAGAACATACTTCATAATGGGAGTTTATGTTAAAAGCAATATTAATTTAAACGTCAAGCTGAAACGAAGATAAAAATAAGCATCAAATGAACAAATCATTTTAATGCTTTTGTTTAGGGTCAGCATAGTTTTCGTGCAAAGACTATTTAGATATCGTAAAAGAGTTCCTTATTGTTCTGATGAAATGGCAATTAAGTGCTTCATCGTTCGGAAATAAATGATTCCATCAGTAATTGCAGGTGTAATCATAATAGGGTCACTTAAAGGGTTTTTCGAAAGTAGTTTAAAGTCTTTTCCTGCTTGCACAATATAAACAAATCCATCACGACTCGTGAGGTAAATTTTACCATCAGAAGCAACCGGTGAGGCTATAAAACTTGTTCCTCTGGTCAGTGTTTCTTTATAG
>JBDLJL010000061.1:0-28912 GCA_039714415.1 Bacteroidota bacterium | reverse complement strand
TGCAATGCATATTACTGGCAAGTCATTAGTATACTGGTCATTAGTAATTGACAATAATTAGCATCTATTTTTAATGACCAATAACTAATGACTAATTATATGTAAATTAACACATAGAAAATAATTACAAGCTCCCCAGAATATTTAAACCAGAGCCATTAGTGCTTATTAATGTTCATCAACTTCCAAATTGAATAGTTTCTGACAGCAAAAAAAGTCATTTCTTCAAAAGTTTGAAAATCAATAGAGTGACCTAGCCAACTACATGATAAAACTTTTTGTATTAAACCATCACGTTGTTTTGAACCGAAAAACTGCTTATTTTTTACAGGATCTACCACATCATCCTGCTCACCTAGTACTACTATCCTCATTGGGCACTTTAAATTTTCAATTTTAGGTAAATCAACCTGAACACTTTGATAAACCATAGCAGGGTTAAACAACAAAGCAGATATACCAAGCTCTTCAGACAACCAATATCCAAGCATGCCTCCAAAAGAACTTCCTATTATAAATTCAGTTTTTTTCTCAACAATAAGCTTCTTTAGCTCAGCATAAGCATCTTTATTTTCCCTATAATTAATATGAATTGCAGAAACATCAAAGCCGGCCTGTTTCATTATTTCCATTTTCCCGGGTAGGGGCTCACTATCCAAACCATGAATATATACTGCCCTAATTTTTGGCATTTTATACAGTGCATCCGTATCTAGGTTTTTGGGGTTGGCAAATCGTTTCATTTGATGTCAGTAAAATAATTTAGTTTTTGATAAGAAATCGTCAAGTTCAAGGCTTGCAAAGCAATAAAAAACGCAATTTACTTTTGTAAATGAGTATTTTTATTGCAAGCGTAACGCAGAAATTGGCGATTTCTTACAAAAACAATTAAAACAGAGCAGCTTTTTTAATTACCAATCCACCTGTTTGTTCTACCCAAATGGTTAACTTTTCACCTTTCCGTACTTTTTTATGAACAGCATTACCATATACACTTCTTATACCTGCCAAACGGGCTTTTTCTTCATCAGTAATATAAGACATAATTTCCTGAACCCTTTCAGAATATTTTGAAGCATCCATGCCATAAATATCCTTGTCCTTCCGCTTAAAAATTAGAGGGATACCATTTTCATCCTTTAGGTTTAAAGAAATCCCATTTTCCTGGGGTACTTTATCACTAAAAAGCCTGTAGGGTAAAACAATATTCTTGCTTTGTCCTGAGGAAATCTCACTATATTCAAAGTTCAGTACTACGGCATCAAAATAAATATCATTCCCTTCAATACTAATATCCTGAACTTCATTGGAAAATCCCTGATCAGCATAATCATAAAACTTTAAACTAAGAGTTGTTTTATCTGTAATTAGATCATAATCTTTCACCTCTAATTCTGCAACTTTATATTTTTGATCTAATTGTTTTAAAAGGCTTTTTAATTCACGTATTTTTTCCTGATTTTTAACAAACTGGTCCATGGTTTCAATACCACTTGAAAGACCTGCAACAAAAACTAAAAATAAAACCACTCCCAGCACAATTGGAACATTTGTTAATATTTTAAAAAAAACGCCAGACAAAACCTTTCCAACAAGATATATTTTTTCAAAAAATGGTATCCTTCCACCCCCACCATAGGATCCTATAGCCATATATGCCAGGCGTCGTACCCTAAGTTCATTATACAGCATAAAGAATAGGATTAAAACTAACAGAACAGATAAACTAATAATACCTGTTTTTGTAGTGAAGAAAAAGATAATCAGATCAGAAAACGGTTTTAGGAACCAATTCAATTGATTTAAAAATTCGAGCGTTTCGTTCATATTAGATTTTAGATTTAAGTTTTAAGAGCAGTGAACTCATATTATTTTATAGTTTTATAAAAAGCATCTATGATGCTTATTCTTCAATAATTTCAATACCACCTTTAGTGTGGGTAACAATAGAATATACATTTTCAGGTAAAAAAGATTTAAACTCTTTAATGTCATGTACCATATTCCCAAAATGCTCATTCAAAGAATCCAACTGGCCTGATTTTACTTTTAAATAAACATCTTTTAATCCTTCATAAAGTTCAGGGTTTATTTCGGATGAATTAAAAATTGCCGGGTAACCTTCTTTGTTATAATATTCATAGAGTATCATTCCGTCATTAGCAGCCATTTTGTCTGTAAATATTTTTGAAGGAAAAGCAACATAGCGATCTTTAACCGGAACCACATAAAAATCAAAAGACAATTCTTCACCATGTAGTGTTTGTTCAATTTTATTAATCTCTTTATTATCTGCATTATAAAATTTTACAACCAGCGAAATTGAGTCATTCGCTTTTTCTAAAATTTTAAACCTCAAAGGGATACTTTCCTCTTTTAAAAGCGCAATATTTTCTTCTAACTGTTTAATTTTATTTTTTTGGGTTTCAGCACATGAAGAAATGAAAATAAGACTGATTAGTACTACTGCAAACCCTAGAAGATAATTATTTTTTTTCATAATATATTAGTTTAGTTAAGCTTTTAAGTAACAGGCAACCAAATTATAAAAAAAAATCTAAGGAATAAAAATAAATGATTTTAAAACGGCTCTTGAAGATATAAATTAGTGCAGATTTTTTTTGGGTGGATAAAAAAAAGCATAAAAAAAGAAGAAGTAAAAAACATCTATCAATCTGCGTTAAGTAATTTTACCCTTGGCAATATATTCTTTACTTCTTCCAACCCAAATGTACGACAAAATTCTTTGCAAGTCAAGTTTTTTGGTAATTTTTTTTCACTTCCTTCAGAAAA
Organism: Bacteroidota bacterium; assembly: GCA_039714415.1. Classification (GTDB taxonomy): domain Bacteria; phylum Bacteroidota; class Bacteroidia; order Bacteroidales; family NBLH01; genus NBLH01. The sequence goes on along the minus strand of JBDLJL010000061.1, from coordinate 26,119 downwards.
AAATAAAAAATTTTTGTTGACCGGGATATTTTTACAACAAAATATTAATTTTAAAAGATCAATTTTCATCATTATTATTCCAAAAAACTATGACAGTAAAAGATTCACATGCGAGTGTACAAAAGATCCTTAAACTTTTAATGTTACTTTCAGGTACACGTAAATATTCAAAAACCGAAATCACTGAAGATTTAGAAATTCCTGATAGAAGTTTTTATCGGTACTTAAAAACCTTAAAAGATTTTGGTTTTATAATTGAAAATAAAAACTCATTATACCAGATAGCCAAAAATTCAGGGCATTTAAGACAAATAAGTGATTTATTGCATTTTTCAGATGAAGAAGCATACATTTTAAACGAAGCAATCCATAATATTGAATCATCGACAAAAGCCCGGGGAAATTTAATAAGCAAGCTTTCTGCTTTATACGATTCTGACCGTATTGCCACACAATTTGTGGGCAAAGAAAAATCATCGAAAATTAAACCTTTATTAGATGCTATTAAAGATAAAAAACAAGTAAAACTAATTGCTTATAAATCATCCGGAAGTGGAAATATTACTGACAGAATTGTTGAACCTTTTGAATTTACAGCAAATTACATATCGATTTGGGTATATGAACCTAAAAGCAGAAAAAATAAGCTTTTCAAAGTTTCGCGTATGCAAAAAGTTGAATTGCTAGAATATAACTGGAGTTATGAAAATAAACACGAAGCAGATTTATTAGATTGTTTTAGGATTGGCGGTAAGAAAAAAATTCCTGTTAAGTTTGAAATGAGCCTTAGAGCAAAAAACCTGCTCATTGAAGAATATCCTTTATCCGAAAAATTTATAACGAGCATAAACGAAAATAATTATATTTTCGATGGCTGGGTAACTGCCTTAGAAGGAATCGGTCGCTTTATCCTTGGTTTACCGGGAGAATTTTTCAATATTGAAAGTAATGATTTAAAGCAGTTTATAAAAACTAAGCAAAAGTTCTTTGAAAACTTTTAAGCCACTGTCACTATGTGGCATTGCAATAATTTATATTTGTAAAATAAATAAGCACTCTGATAAATTTATTTGTTAGAAAACATGTAAATCCTGTCAAAACTTTTCCAGCTTGTCTGGTTCAAGATATAATAATAATGTAATCTATTAATAATAAACAATAAAACAAATAGTTATGACACAAGAAATTTCAAGCAGGAACACAAAAAAGGAAATCATAGAGGCTTATTAAGAACTTTTACAAAATGTAGAAAAAGCAAAAGCAAATGTGCCAAAACAGGTACAGGAAGAAAAACAACGTAAAGAAATAGTTGAAAAAGTTGATACTGTTTCAAACAAAGGTATATAAAAAGAAATTGGTAGCTTAAAAGCTAGTTTAAATAACTCACTTTAGGATTTGGAAAATAACCTGATAGCTGAATTTAAAAAACTGGAAGAAATTCGTGCGGCAATGCATATAGGTAGGGTTTGAATAGGGAAATAACTAAATTGCAAAAATAAAATTGTGGGAAATGACAAAATTTGAAAATGATATTTTTTATGATATAAACAATTTGCCAAAAGACAAGATTGTGGAATTGCTGCACGAGGCAAAAGAACTGTCGTACAATTTATGGGTTGATAAATTAGATTGCAGTATAGCTTTGCCCGTCAAAATATTGATATGAGTTTTGAAGACATAATGAAACAAATAGGCGATTCTACCCACTTTGTTTTTATTAACCGCAAAGGACACCCAAATTGGGAACATCGGTTAGAAATTGGTTTTAGGACAATGGAAGCAAAAGACCATTTCTTGTTTATTTATGTTGATGAAAGTAAGTTGGAATATTTTATGAAAAAGTATAAGATAGAAAAACTATAAACGAAAATAATCGAAATTAAGTGGTTATGTGGTTGGATATAATTACAAAAAAAATTGAATAAGATGCCAATAACAAAAAAAGAATTTATAAAGCAACTTGCTGAAAAAATGGATACAACTGAAAAGGAGTCTGAGAAATGGGTAGAAGCATATACCCAAACTTTAATTGATGTTTTTAAAACTGGCGAAGGAGTTACCATTACCGGCTTAGGTGGTTTTCATGTAAGTTATGGTTATGGGAAAACCATGAAGTTTAAGTTTAATCCTTCGCAAAAAATCAGAAAAATGATGGGCTGGAGTAGTACATTTAAGGGAGATGTGTGATGTTTATTGTATAGGGTAAAATAAAAACAAAAAAGCAATAAATATGTAATCATCCGGTGATAAATATCGCTCCGGCATATACTTATTGCTTTATAGAGTAAAGGTGTAAAATAAAGAACCTGACCACCGGGCACTTTCGTGTATTCGGTTATAGGGTCGGGTATAAAATACCGAGCACTTTCGTGTTTTCAATTATACTGATACAAATGTACAGTTATTTTCACTTAAAATCAAGTCTTAATGAAATAACTCCCAGCCGCTCCCAGTCCATCGCTTCAACTATTAATCGAACCATTTTGGAATTGAAACAAGTGAATAACCATTTTGGTTGGAGTATAGGCTACCCTATTAATCGAACCATTTTGGAATTGAAACTGAAGAAGTTAAAATATATACAGCCCATATTTTCACCTGGCTCTATACCAGCAAGGTTATAAAGAAGTGCCCGGCACATTGGCCGGGCAGCAGACACGTTTTATTTCGGCTACGTGTTATATCTATACAAAATTTTAGGAATATTAATATTCTGTTTATCCTAAATAAAAATTAACCAAATGGAACTGGCCCCAATTATTGCAATTGCAGCAAACATAAACCTTAGCGCAAAACTTCTTTTCCCCTGTAAAAATGAATAAAATGTTTTGCTGGCCAGGTTGGTAGCATTAACAAGTATAAATGTCAGGAACGCAAACTTAAAAGTAATTGTATCACCGGCCATATCCGCAAGGTTAACAAGGATAGCGTCAATACCAGCAAAAGAAGCAATTATTGAGCTAATAACAAAGCCTGACTGACCGAAAAGTATCAGGCAAACTTTGGTGACAATTTTAACAGAGATCAACAAACCGGCAAACTTAATGGCAGGGATCAGGGAAAATATTTTTTTTGGTTTTTGTTCACCACCAGGTTCATCTTCAGGCTCTTTTTTCTTCAAAAAAATGTAAGCAAAAACTCCAGCAGCTACTACCATCAACAATATAGCAGGCACTATGGCAACCAACCATTTGGCATTCAATGGACCAACCAACAAGAATATCTGTAAAAAGCTGGCCAGGTTTGCCAAAACTGCAGCTCCTATAAGATGGTTTATAAATTTAGTGTTTTTGCTTCTTTGTGCCAATGATTGTGTAGCTGATGTGGATGACACAAAACCGGCAATGAAACTGGTCAGGGCAAAGCCACTTTTATCACCTACAATCTTACCTAATATATACCCAAAAACATCTATACCAGTTATTAAGACCACGATCAGCCAGATTTTTTGGGGATTGATCAAATCAAGGGTGGTAAATTTTCCCAAATCTACGTTCATACCGGACATAATTTCCGGTAACAAAGGTATATCTTGCAATTTATAGGATTGATCCGGCAAAACAGGTAACACCAACAATGTAATAATGGCATAACTTATAAACGATTGCATTTCTTTTCGCGAAATACCGGCCACCAATTTTGTCGTTTTAGATTTAATTGACAGAAGAAATATCAAAACTACAAAAATTGCTACCGTAATTTGCATTGGAACTACTTCAATAACCAATAACAAACCGATGACATAAGTAATAATGGCAGCCATTTCGTTGGTCATGCCAAAATCTTTGTTTGTAGTAGATACTAAAAAATAATAAATAATGACCATAACAAGAAAAGCAGCCATTATTAAAATTGCCGGTGCCTGAAATCCCAGCAGAAACAATAAACCCGAAATTGAACCTGAAAGCGAAATAAGGGCAAAAGTCCTGATACCGCCAATGCTGTCTTTACCCGAGTAATCACTTTCGCGTTCAAGACCAATAGTAGCACCAAATACCAGAGAAAGTAACAATTTTAGAAATAATCCTGACGGCATAGCGATAAATTTTAGTTAAAGAATGTTAAATTTTGTACTATATTAATAAAAAAAATCTTAAATAGATCAAATCACGATTTTTTTTTCAGATATTTCGCTAGTGTAAGGTATAAAATTAAAAAGTTTATTAAAAAATTGAGAGTTTAGTCAAGAGGATGTTTGTATTTTTTATTTAAAATAACAGGACAAGAAGCAAGTGGATTTTCCGGCCCTTTGTAAAACACCGATAAACAGACTGAAAAAGACAAAAAAAGTAAATAACATTTAATACGAAGGATTATTCAATATAGACTAATGTGCAAACACATAAATAGGTTATTCTTGCCATTTTGGAATTAAGTTCACTTTATGCTGAGATCCATATTTCCTTCTTTCTTTCCCTGTATTCATCTCACATAATAAAAAACAGCAAAAAAATGGCTTAAACTGCCCAACAGAACGAAAACATGAAATATTCCATGGTTATAAGGTAACTTTTTAAAAAGATACAATACAGCACCAACTGTGTAAAATACCCCACCAATAAAAAGCCAAAACAAACCATCATTCGACAAATTATTGATTAAAGGCTTTATTGCAATAACCATTACCCAACCCATCAGGACGTATGCTAATGTGGATATTTTTCGAAACCTACCTATATAAAATAACTTTAAGACCAAACCAATTACAGCTAAGCCCCAAACTACCCCAAATATGGACCAACCCCAGGGACCATTTAATGTTACTAACGCGAAAGGAGTATAAGTCCCCGCAATTAGCACATAAATAGCTGAATGGTCAAAAACATTCAGTTTTTGTTTTAATTCAGGTTTTTTAGTACCATGGTACAATGTTGAGGCAAGATATAATATAAGTAAACTACTTCCATAAATACTGAAACTTACAATATGCCAAATGTTCCCCTCAATATTTGCATATACAACAAGCATAATTAAAGCTGGTATGCTTAATACCAACCCAATTCCATGACTAATGGTATTAAATAATTCTTCTTTGTATGAATATGGGCTTTTATATGTTGACATACTTTTCTTTGTTATTAATTTACTATTCATATTAGCCAGACAAAATTACGTGTTAAGCTAAAATTTAGGTTTAACAATTGGTAAAAAAAATAGTAATCTTAATTTATTTAGATTTTCTCTATACAGGCAGTTTCTTTATTGCATTAAGCATATGGAACTTACCTTTTGGCCCTGGTTTTCGTTTAACAGTAAATCCTGCACTTCTTAGTCCTCTTTTTACAATTCCTGCTGATGAATAGGTCGTTAATAAACCATAGGTGGCCATTATCCAAAATATACGTTTAAATATTAGTTCAGTCCAAAGTTCCGGTTGTTTTGAGGGTGAAAAAGCATCAAAATAGACTAAATCAATATTTTTTTGTTTGGTAAAATCGTATTCAAGCAAATCAGCATGCTGCTTTTTTAATCCAAAATATGGATTCAGATTTTGCAATTTATTCCATTCTGAAGAGTGCAGGTTAAAAAAAACTTCTTCGTCAATATTTAACTTTTCAGGATAATTAAGCTGTTTGATTAATTCAGTTTTTAATGGGTATTTCTCAAGGGTAAAATAATTTATCTTTTTTTTATTCTCAATGGCAAATCTATAAGTCAATAATGCATTTAAACCCGTTCCAAAACCAATTTCAAGAATATTTATTTCATTTTTTTCAATCAGGGAAAGACCATTTTGGATAAATACATGTTGCGATTCATTAATAGCACCTTTTTCAGAATGATAAGTTTCTGCCAAACCAGAACTCATAACAGTATGAGAGCCATCTTCTGTAACTATTAGTTCTTCCTTAACCACCTTATAATTATTATTGGGCTAGGTCCCATAATTCATTCGATTCAAAAAAATGTTTGGAATAATCCCCCTGAGCTACTTTCAGCATAGTTTGAGCCACAACTTTTGCGGAAATTGCTTTGTACTTTTTTAGTTTTCCAATCATTAAAAAGCCAGAAAGTTTCATTGCCCTTTTCCCCAGAATCTCACCAAAACGCAATTCATTTCTATTACCCAGCAACATGGATGGTCTAAAAAAATAAATTCCCGGAATTTTATATTTCAATACCTCCTGCTCCATTTTTCCTTTAGTACTCAAGTAAAAGTTTTTACTTTTTGGATTGGCACCTACAGATGATACAATGAACAATTTTTCAACTTCATTCTTTTCTGCTGTTTTTGCCAACCATACCGGAATTTCATAATCAACTTTTTGAAAAGCAGCTTTTGAACCTGCCTTTTTCATAGTCGTGCCGATACAACAATACAAATCATCAGGAATCACTTTATTGCTGATACTTTCAAAATTTTGCCCGTCGATAATAAACTCTTCGATTTTAGGACTTTCATAGTTCTGTTGAGAGCGGTTAAACACCATAACCTTATGATAATCACCTCCTTGAATTAATTGTAATATTAGTTCTTTTCCAACAAGACCCGTTGCACCAAAAACCGCAGCAATTTTACTCATTTTAATTGATTAATCTCTATATGTGGTTTCTAAAAATTGTTTCTTCCCTATCAGGACCAACAGAAACAATCCACACCGGAACTCCAGTTTCCTTTTCAATATATTGAATATAAGTTTTCAATTCCACAGGAAGTTGGTCATAAGAAATTTTATCTGTTAGGTCTTCATCCCAACCTTCAAATTCTTTATAAACAGGTTCTATGTTTTCATTAAATTCATATGGAACTTCTGTTACCAATTTATCCTTTATTTTATATGCTGTAGCAACTTTAAACTTTTTTAGGCCCGCCAATACATCGGCTTTAGTCATAATAAGCTTAGTTACGCCATTTATCATTACAGAATATTTTAAAGCAGGCATATCAAGCCAACCACACCTCCGTTCTCTTCCTGTAGTTGCACCAAACTCATGTCCTTTATCCTGAAGGTATTTACCATCATTGTCAAAAAGTTCTGTAGGAAAAGGGCCACTACCTACCCTGGTACAATACGACTTAAAAATACCAATTACATCGCCGGTTTTGCCTGGAGGAACCCCCAAACCAATATTTGCACCTGCACTTATTGTATTTGAAGAGGTTACAAATGGGTAAGATCCAAACTCTATATCCAGAAGAGTTCCCTGGGCGCCTTCGGCCAGTACTTTCTTATCTTCATTTAAGGCATTATTTATATAATAAGCACCATCAATTGTTGTAAACTGTTTAATTGCCTCAATTCCTTCAAACCACTCTTTTTCCTGCTCTTCTATATCAAATTTAAAATCAAATTGTTTTAATATTTCAAGATGTTTATTCTTTAAGAAATTATATCTTTCAATAAAATTATCTTCCAGAATATCACCAATTCTCAGCCCATTCCGTCCCGTTTTGTCCATATAGGTCGGACCGATACCTTTAAGAGTTGAACCAATTTTAGTTTTCCCTTTAGCAGATTCAGAAGCACCATCCAGGACTTTATGTGTTGGAAGAATTAAATGTACTTTCCGTGATAAATACAAACGTTTTAAGGACTCAGGCATGATATCCTTTATTTTGGATACTTCGTTCATAAAAATTACCGGGTCAAGGACTACACCATTTCCGATAACATTTATAGTATTATCCCGAAATATACCAGAAGGAATAGAATGCAAAACATGTTTAAACTCACCAAACTCAAGTGAGTGTCCCGCATTTGGACCACCCTGAAAGCGTGCAATAATGTTATATTCAGGGCTTAGCACATCAACAATTTTTCCTTTACCTTCATCACCCCATTGTAGTCCTAATAGAACATCCATCTTCATAACTATATATTTTATAATTAAAACCAAAAATTCCCATTCCGGAAATCGGCATGCAAACTTACATAATTTTTCTTCATCCGTTTATATTTTAATTATTTTTAATTGCATAAAATAACCACATATAAAATTATAAATATTTGAGATATGTTACAGTTAACGGTAAAATAAGCTTTTATCAGGAAAGTATAAAGCTAAGAAAGTGCAGGAATAAAAAAATTAATTTATTTTATTTCCGCCACACTCTTCACAAAGTCCATAAAAATACAAGGAATGGTAATTAACCTGAAACTTTATAAGGTCTGCAGCAGTTGTTTGTATTTCATGAATACGAGGATCACAAAACTCAATTACCTTACCACATTCTGTACAAATTAAATGATCATGCTGACGGCATTCATGTGCCTTTTCAAACTGAGCAATGTTTTTTCCAAACTGATGTTTTATCACTAAATTACAATCTAATAATAATTCAATGGTATTGTATAATGTAGCACGGCTAACCCTGTAGTTTTTATTTTTCATAAAAAGATACAGCGATTCAATATCGAAATGACCATCACGTGAGTATATTTCATCCAATATAGCAAACCTTTCCGGAGTTTTTCTATGCCCCATTTTTTCCAAATACTCAGTAAATATCTGCTTTACAGTATCCTTAGTATCAGCACAAATCATATTTAGACTAATTATAAATTAGCTCAAAATTATAAAAATTATGGTAATCCACAATACTTATTTAGAATTATTCTAAAGAAAATCACTTTACAGCTACAGTTTCAATTTCAATTAACACGCTTAATGGAAGTTCCTTTACTGCAAAGGCTGCACGTGCAGGTGGCTCAACCGGGTAATATTTGCCGTAAACTTCATTCATGGCCCCAAAATTTTTCATATCAGATAATAAACAAGTTGATTTAACAACATTTTCGAAACCAAAACCTGCAGCTTCCAAAATTGCCTCAATATTTTTCATAACTTGTTCAGTCTGAGCTGTAATATCACCTTCAACCAGCTTCCCTGTAGAGGAATCAATTGGAACCTGCCCCGAAATATATAACGTATTTCCAGATAATATAGCCTGACTGTATGGTCCCAGAGCTTTTGGTGCTTTTTCAGTATTAATTACTTGCTTCATAATTATATTGTTTGAGTTAATTTTTACAAAAATATAAAATTACACTTAATAATTTTAGATATATAACAACAATGTAATTGATAATTAGCCCTCAAATTTACACATTGGTTTCTGAGCTTGTCGAAGTGCCAAATCCTCAAATTACCTAATCGTCATTATTTTCTTCTTTTTTATGATATTCAAAATCTATTTCCCCACAGCTTGTGTTATAATCTGTAAAATCTTCCTGCTCCTTTTTTTGTTTTGGTATTCCTGAAAATTTCAAATCAGGTGTATAATAGTAGGCCAGAATTATCCCTGCAAAAAAACCAAATAAATGCGCCTCCCATGATACATTTGGTTCATTCGGAAATATTCCCCAAATCATTCCACCATATAAAAAAATCACCAACAAAGAAATAGCCAAAAGTCTCCTGTTTTTACTAACCACACCGGCAAAAAACAGGAATGAAGCAAAAGCATAAACCAAACCACTTGCCCCAATATGCCAGGAATACCGTCCCCCCAACCAAACACCGATACCCGTAAGTAACCAGGAATAAATGATTATTTTAATTGCCAGACGCGGGTAAAAATAAAATATGGCCAAAGAAAGAAAAAAAACAGGAATACTGTTGGATATCAAATGATTAAAATCACCATGAATGAAAGGGGATGTTATTATTTTTGGTAAGCTGCTGTATAATCTGGGATAAATCCCAAATTCAACAAAGCGCAAATCAAATCCAAATTCTATTATCTTTATCAACCATAGGCAAATCAAAAATAGAACCGGAAAATAAAAATAAGTAACTGGTTTTGTTGACATTTTGTTTCCTACAATAATTAAACATCTATGATGTTTTACTATAAAGGTACTGTTTTTTTTAAGGGCTGCATCAAACTAAATGCATGCATTGTTCAAGCTAGGGTTTAAAGATAAGTAAAAAAGTTTTACTCAAATATATTCTATGAGCGATTCTATCTGAGTTTTTGTTTCATTCATCAGATTCTCATTTGATAATGATACTACTTTTTCAGAAGATATTGGATTACCTAACTTTATTTTTATACGACCGGGTTTCACTAATAAAGTTCCTTTTTTATTTAAGCTGAAAACGCCGGACATACCCACAGGTACAATAGCCACCTTAGTATCTTGTGCAAGATGAAATGGTAATTTTTTAAATTTACCTAATTGTCCATTTTTAGTACGGCTACCTTCCGGAAAAACAATTATTGAATTTTCATTCACTAATTTTAATTTGGCCTTATTTACACTCTTAATGGAATCTTGCACACTTTTCCTGTTAATGGGAATATTACCCCATTTTGCAGCCAGTTTTCCATAAAAAGGCCAGTCAAAATGTTCTTTTGCCTCCAATGCATTTATGAACTGAGGTAAGTAGGCTACCATTAACGGGGCATCCAAAATGCTAACATGATTTGGCATATAAACATATCTTTGATTGTAATCAAACCCTTTGGGGATTTCAACTTTAACCCTTATAAAAGCAATATTGAAGATAAATTTTAATAAAAAGATAAATACAGGCCGGAATTTCTTTGGCGAAATAAAGTTCATGATTAAAATACTAAAAATCATAACTATAAAAAATATCAAACCGCCTACTAACCAGGCATAAAATGTATATAGGTAATAAAATACTTTCATCTTTAATACTTTATAATAAATAATTTAACCATTTAGAGTAAATTCCCTGAAGGGTTTGCAAAAATATTAATAGCTCCAGGAATACATGAAATATTAACCGGCAATTCGCCATAAACTTCACCATCTGGCGAAAGTATTTTTGTTTTCCCTGTATTAAATGTAATATGTTTTCCTTGTTTATAATCGACAAATTTAGTATTTATGTGGCTACCATTAAAAGTCTTTGGAAAAGTCTTTAATAGGTCACGACGTCTAAGTTTGTTAACAATTATTAAATCAAGCATGCCATCATCAATTTTTGCTTTGGGTGCAATTAGATAATTCCCAGCCGTGTATTTCGAATTTGAAACAATTACAAAAACATTGTCCAGATCATACTCATCATCATCTACTGTCATTGTTAAATCAAATGAATTCAATTTTATGGTATTATATATAACACCAAGGGTATAGGCCATTTTGTTAAATATTTTCAGTTTTGATGCAGTTTCAGAAATGTCAGTTATCATACCAAACCCCATCATGTTGGCAAAATAAAAACTTTCTTTTTCTGATTGCACCATAGCAATATCAAAACTTTTTGTATTACCCTTTGCAATTAACTTAATATAGTCTTCCAAACTATTTTTTTCATCCAGAACATCACGTGACAACGAATTACCTGTTCCAACGGGTAAAATTCCTAAAGGAGTATTTAATCTACCTGAATTATTCATATAACCATTTAAAACATCAAAAAAGCTACCATCACCCCCGGCAACAACTAAACCTGAGTATGAACTTAAATCAGCACTTTTAACTATTTCAGTTGCATGTCTGGGAAATTGAGTAAAAACAATCTCTGCCTCTATCGAATAATCTACAAACAGCTTCTTGATTTTTTCAAGATACTTTACTGATTTGCCACCACCGGCCTTTGGATTAAATATGCATAAAACCTTCATTTTTTTGAAATATTTAAATAATCTAATCAGCGAAAATACAACTTTTAAATAATTCAACTAACTTTATATTCGAAATTCGATTCTTTCACGTTAAAATTATAAATGCAACCTTAGTGTTATTTAAATCATTTATTAATTTTAAACTTCTTATTAATGATCAAAATAAAAATAATTCTTCAATTTATAATAATTGCATCTATCTGTTCAGTTTCTGCCCAGGAAGCAAATTATATAAACATTAAAGGGCTAATTGTAGGTGATGATTTTATACCTATCTCTTATGTTAATATTATTTCCAAAAAAACAGGCTTAGGCACAATTAGTTCAGATAATGGTAGTTTTTCCATACGGATCGAAAAAACGGATACATTGAAATTATCATCAATGGGTTATAAAACCAAATCCATTTCGGTAATTAAATTGGATAAAAAAAAGAATTATATAATTTTAGCACGTGAAATATATCTGCTGGGGGAAGTAAATATAATAGGATTTACAAAATGGGAAGAGTTTAAACAGGAATTCATAAAAAAAGAGTTAAAACCTCTTGAACAAAAAATATTAGTAATAGAAGGTTTACCGAGCCCATATACAAAGCTGATTCCTAATGCTCAATTATCATCAAACCCAATTACGATGATTTATCAACTTTTTAATAAAAAAGAAATTTTAAAACGAAAACAAAAAAGATGGAACAAAACTTATAATAAAAGCTGGCAGGAATACCACAAAAAAATAAAAATTGAGAATAAATAATATCCTTCTGAATTTGAAAAAAGAAAATTACATTGAAAAATTTGAACTAAACTGGCCTGGAAAAAAACTCGCCATAGCTGAAATAGACAAAGAGCCTAAATCCAAGCTTGTTATTAATTGTGAAAAAAGTTTTAATCCCAAAAAAACAAAAAATATATTCATCGAAGGTGATAATCAGGAAGCATTAAAACTTTTGAAAGCAGATTATACTGGAAAAATAAAACTAATTTATATTGATCCGCCATATAATACAGGTAATAATTTTGTTTACACCGATAATTTTAAAAGCAAACAAAATAATGAAAAACGCTCTAATGATTCAAACCCTGATGAGCTAATTAAACGAAACAATATAAATTCGGGAAGAATACATTCAAATTGGTTATCCATGATGTTTCCCCGTTTATACCTTGCCCATAATTTACTGAAAAATGACGGTATAATCCTGATTTCGATTGACCACCATGAAAGTGCCACCCTTCGTTTGATCATGAACAGCATTTATGGTGAAAAAAATTATGTGGGAGAGTTTGTCTGGCATAATAGAACCACACCTAACGATACAAAAAGGAACTTTACCACTGACCATGAATACATCCTGATCTATGCAAAAAATGCTAAACTGGTTAATTTTGAAGGGGTAAAAAAAAATCTAAGCAATTACAAAAACAAAGACAAAGATCCTAATGGTCCCTGGATTGTTGATAACCCATCAGCGGCAAGCGGTACTGAAAGCTACCGTTTTCCCATTGAAAACCCCTTTACGGGAGAAATTTATTACCCTCCAGCAGGTAGATTTTGGGCCTTTGCACCTAAAAGAGTACAGGAATGGCTAAAATCGGGCAAACTGGTTTTCCCTAAAAAAAAAGGGAAACGGTTTACCCTTAAAAAGTATTTACATGAATTACGAAGCACTAAAAAGCCTTTAAGTTCTGTAATAAAAGGAATATTAACAACAAAAGGCACACGTGAGTTAAAAGACCTTTTTAATAGTGGAAGTCCTTTTAAATACCCAAAACCGGTTGAACTAATACAATTACTAATAGAACAATATACAATTGATGGTGATTTAGTTATAGATTTTTTTGCCGGATCAGGTACAACAGCACATGCCGTAATAAAAAGTAATTTAGAAACAGGTCAGAATAAAAATTTTATCATCGTTCAAATTCCGGAAAAAATTCCGGAGAATAATCCAGCTTATAAAGAAGGTTATCGGGTTATTACTGATATTACAAAAAGAAGGATTAATTTGGTTATTGACAAATTAAAAAAAGATAATGAAAATATATTGGGATATGATTACTATCAAATAAAACCCTCAAAGAGGGATTTATATAAAGAAATTTAATTGCAATATAATTAAAAACAAGAATTCAAGCTTTGTGGCTTTTGATATACTCCAATTAAGTAAATTATTATGAGAAGATGGAATTATTTTTATACAAAAAGGGTTTTTCTAAACAAATTTTTATTTTTTTTGTAAAGGACAAATTTTTTAACCTAATCATAAATAAAAATGAACCTATTTGGATTTTTTAAAAAATTCTATCAATTCCTCGGATTTTCTGAAATAAACGCGGAAACATTAAAAAGTTTTACCCTGTTCGTAATCATAATATTAATTGCATTCATTATTAATTTTCTTGTTAAAAAAATCATTATTAAGTTCATACATAAGGTTGCAAAAAAAACTTCGATCAAATATGATGATATCATTCTCAAGAAAAAAGTAATTTTATATGTTACCCATTTAATCCCGGCAGCCATTATTCACCTGTTAATGTATCTGGTATTTGACAAAAAGGTCGATTATCCATATGATTATAAATACATTCTGGGCATTATTGATAATATAATTATTCTCTATGTATATGCTATTTTGTGGTTGGTATTTTTTGCCATGCTAAATGCGTTTTATGAAATTTACAAAGAATCAGCAATTTCCAAAAGAGTAGATATTAAAGGGTTTCTGCAACTCATTAAAGTTGTTATTTCCATTTTCTTTGTTATACTTTTAGTATCCGTTGTCGTAGATAAAAAACCGGGGGCGATACTGGCTGCCTTTGGAGCTGTGGCAGTGGCACTAATTTTTGTTTTTAAAGATACTCTGCTGGGTTTTGTAGCAGGTATTCAACTAGCCGCTAACAATATGCTAAAACCCGGAGATTGGATTTCCATGCCGGATATGAATACCGATGGAACAGTTCTTGAAATTGGGCTAACTGCCTGTAAAATACAAAATTGGGATAAAACAATTAGTACCGTTCCAACCTATACTTTAGTTACAAAATCGTTTGCAAATTGGCGAGGAATGGAAGAGTCTGGTGGAAGAAGAATAAAAAGATCTTTTTTTATAGATGTAAGCACCTTAAAATTTTGTGATAAAGAAATGATTAACAGGTTTAAAAACTTTCATTTATTAAAAGACTATATAGAAGAAAAAGAAACTGAAATTAAAGAGTACAATGCTAAACATAGTTTAGAATCAGACAACATAGTGAATGCCCGCAGGATTACAAATATTGGAACATTTAGAAAATATATTGAACATTACCTGAAAGAACATCCCCAATTAAATAAAAATCTGACCATTTTAGTACGACAATTACAGGTTACCTCTAATGGTCTCCCCATGGAGATTTATGTTTTTTCTGCTGATCAAAGATGGATCGAATATGAAAGTATCCAATCTGATATTTTTGATCATATTTTTGCCATTATTCATGAATTCGACCTAAAACTATATCAAAATCCTACCGGTCAAGATTTTCAAAGAATAATACCTGATCTTAAATCATAAATTCAACATTACAAATTTTAATATGAACTTTAAAGAATTTAATTTTTTCCAATTTCTAGGATGGTTTGGAAATATAATTCTAAGTATTGGTGTTTTTCCCCAGGTATATCAAACCTGGATAACCCATGATGTTAGTAGCTTTAATTGGTCATTTTTATTAATGTGGGCTTTTGGGGTGTTTTTTACTTTTATATATATTCTACATGATAATTATAAGGATCAAAAATACCAATGGCCCCTGCTGCTGAATTATTTTGTAAATATTATGGCTACTTTTTACCTGGTATTTGCTAAATTTATGTATAGCTAAATTCGAAATAATTATGTTTATTGTACAGATGTGCCTTGAGGCACATCTCTAACCATAATTACATTTTCTTATTATATAATGCCCGCAACTTTTCCAACAATAAAATTTCCTCATCTGAAAAATCCTTTGGAATTTTGTATTTTACTTTTACAAAAAGATCACCAAAACTATCAGGTAAATGATAAATAGGCATCCCGGCACCTTTTAATCTTAACACTTTATCATGAGCTACAGCCTTTGGAATTTTAATAATTTTTTCTCCATGAAAAGTATTAAGCTTAACTTTCCCACCAAGCAAAGCAGTATAGATATTCACAAAAATGTCACGATATAAATGATTTTGTTTTCTTTTGTAAACCGGGTGTGGTTTAATTTTTATTCGCACAAATAAATCACCACGATTTGCACCTAACTCACTGTAATCACCCTTATTTTTAATTTTTAGCTGATGATTATTTTTTATTCCGGGTTTTACTGTAACTCTTAATTTCTCACCTACAACAGTTAAAACTCTGGTTGATCCCATGAATGCCTCCACCAGATCTATAGTTATTTTCCCTTTTATGTCATTTCCTGCGTAATAATTTGAATAATAGCTTCTTTTCTTTTTTTTGCCAAAAAAATAATTAAAAAAAACAGAAAATAAGCTTTCCGTTTCATCAAAACCTTTGTCATATTTATAAAAATCTTCATAGTATTTTTTACTTTCCCATTGATAATAATTTTTCTGTGTGTATTTTTTCTTTCCAGAATAACTTTGTTGATTAATCAGGTTATCATATTTTTTCCTTTTATCAGTATCCTTTAACACTTCATAAGCTTCCTGTATTTTAATAAATTTTTCTTTTGCACCAGCTTGATCCACATTTTTGTCAGGATGATACTTAAATACCAGTTTTCGGTAGGCCTTCTTTATTTCAACAAGACTTGCACTTTTTTCAACACCCAAAATTTTATAATAATCCTGAAACTTCATTAAAGAAAACTTTATTTTAAAGATAAGCAAATTAGCTTACATTATTCATAAATATTAAATTTTACAATATTAATGGGTAAATGAAGGTTAACCCCGTTTAGAAAACCTAGGTGTTTCATAAATTTGAAACCCTTATATTAACATAATTCCCACAAAAAGCGGGCAGTCAGAATAATTTATAAATCTTTGTAAACCTTTAGCCCGGCGAACCAATTAATCGGGTTAGAAAAATTATTCACTATGTTGTTAAAATTGTTTTTTAGTTTTTGTAATTTTTGATAATTATTAGCTCAATATGTAATTTTGCTTATAAATTATAAATAATTTTATAATCAAATTTATAATTTAGAAGAAATTTTAATTATAATTATATGAACCCACTTTATCAGATTGATGAACTAGACAGAAAGATATTAGCTTTAGTATCGAAAAATGCAAGAATACCATATCTGGAAGTGGCCAGAGAATGCAATGTTTCAGGTGCTGCAATACATCAAAGAATACAACGATTATTTGATCAAGGTATTATATCCGGATCAGAATTTATCATAGATCCTAAAAAAGTTGGTTATTCTACATGTGCGTTTATGGGTGTGTTCCTTGAAAAAGCATCTTACTTTAAAAATGTAATGAAGGAACTAGAAAATATACCCGAAATAATTGAATGTCATTACACAACAGGCAATTATTCAATTTTTGTTAAAATATTAACCAGGGATAACGATCATTTGAAAGATATTATAGCTGAAAAACTTCAGTCAATTGAAGGTATAGCTCGAACAGAGTCATTTATATCTTTGGAAGAAAGAATTAAAAGGCAACTGCCAATATCTTAATTGAACCATTATGCACTAAATAACAATTAACAAAGAACAAGTTTTTGATTATTTTCAAGCTTGCACATTCATATAATAGCAATTAGCTATCAGTTTGATAATTTCTATTGGTGTTGAATAATTATAAAAGTATAACAAACAGGCTATTAGCCCGCCTTATTCATAGCCTGCCCCGATTTTTTTTTGGGGGAGGCCTATCCATGAAACTTTAGCTTCGCAACCGCTAAAGCTTTATTCAAACGAGGTCGGTACAGCCAATTTAAATGCCTGAACCAAACTTGCGAGCTCACTGAAAGTAAACCCCGACCTAAGGAAGCTTAATTTTAGGTATCCAAAATTTCATCAATCATAATCGTCCCAGTATTACCGGGATAATAATTCTATGAGCAGGCTTGCACATCAGCTAAGCTTATTGTTGAGGTTAAATTTATTTTTTATGTATAATGATATTTTATTAATATTGCATATTCGGTTTACTTCTACAAAAGATAGAAGAATTAAAATTTGGTTCGTTTCCATTAGATGTTAATCACATTATACACAAGGGCAAATTACCCAATCATGTCAAAAAATTTAACAACGATATTTCCTCGAAAAATAATCTTAGCAGTGTGTATGATTTTCATTCTGTTAAGCACTAACTATAAGGGATTCAGCCAACAAGATAGCCTCTTCGATTTATCATTTGAGGATTTAATGAACATACCCATTGTTGCAGCAGGAAAACAAGAACAAACCATTGCTGAAATACCAGCAAGTACAGTAATAATTTTAAGAAAGGAAATTGAAGAATTTGGCTATCATGATTTAAAGAGTATCTTAAATAATATTCCTGGGTATTATGCATTAAGCAACCTGGGAA
Organism: Bacteroidota bacterium; assembly: GCA_039714415.1. Lineage (GTDB taxonomy): Bacteria > Bacteroidota > Bacteroidia > Bacteroidales > NBLH01 > NBLH01. The sequence continues at coordinate 8,031 of JBDLJL010000061.1, read as the reverse complement.
TTGATATTTATGGTGTTAGGGGGTATGCGAAAGGAAAAGGCAGTAATTTTATCATACTGTTAAATGGCACAAAAATAACTGATGAAAATATTCTGAGATTTTACCAAATACCTGTTGAAAATATTGAAAAAATTGAAGTAATTCGTGGTCCAATGGCCGTTATGTATGGTAATAATGCTTTCTTCGGAGTAATTAATATTATAACAGAAAAAGACTCTAACCCTTCAGATTATAACAACCTGGCAGCTATTTCTAATGGCAGCTGGAACACTTTTAATACAAGTTTTAAAGTGACTGCCACACAAAAAGATTTACGCTTTAACCTTGATTTTGCATATAATAAGTCAGATGGAATGGATGTACCACTTGACCCAATGATGAAAAGACCGGAAAAAATGAACGATCCACTTTTTAAGGGATCAAATGATGATGGCCTTAACCTTCCAGAATATGCTCAAAGAACAAAAAATCTTTTAAATAAAGAAAGTTTATTTTTTAACCTAAATGGTGGATTTAGAGATTTCTACTACAATGTTTTTTTTAATGAATCAAAAAACAAACATTATTATTATTTTCCGTCTCTTGAAACAGGATCTGAATTTATTCATCGTAATGTAACCTTTATGGCAGGTTATAATCATTCTTTTTCCGAAACATTTCGAATTGATACCCGCCTAAGGTATTCAAGGCGCTATTCGCATTTTGATTATAAAATATTATTTGAAGGTTTTTATGGCTATGATATTTATAACATAGCTGAAGTTGAAGGAGAAATCAATTTTTTCTGGAGACCTATAAAACATCTGGATATAACTGGTGGCATACAGTATGAAAATATGTTTGAAAATCTAAATGAAGGAGATGTTCCTGCCGGGGGAGCTCAAAATATGTACTTTCAGATTGTTAATATAGGAGATGAAGCTGTTACTGCTTCTGCATATACTCAAGTTAGCTATAAACCAATAAAAAATCTAAATCTTGTGGGTGGTATTAGGTTGGAAAAATCGTATGGATACGGAATGGATTTTGAATTTGACAAAGGTTTGGCTGTTCCAGATTCATTAAAAAGGCATTATGCAGGTTACAAACCTGATGGAGAAATAATAGCTTTACCACGTGCTGCCCTGATTTATACCATAAATAAAAATAATATTTTTAAATTATTATACGGGCAAGCTTTAAAAAGACCTGATGTAACGACAATTGCTGATGACATGTCAGATATCTCGAAAGGTGAAAAAGATGCTTACAGTGAACCGGAATTCATTGAAACTTTTGAATTTAACTATTTTTCATTTATTTCTAAGAAATTTAATTTTAATATTAGCATCTACTGGAATAATTTAGATAATTTACTGGTTGAACGCAATGAAATTGTTGATGATATTTTAAGAGCCTGGTGGAGTAATTCAGGTAAAATCAATACAAAAGGATTTGAATTAAATCTTAAAGCCAAACCGATTAATAGTCTTTTAATTGATTTTAGTGGTACAACACAATCTACAAAGAATATGACATTTGATACAGATGGTTCATTTTCTCCGGAACTGCTTTTAAATTTTAAATTACTATATAATCTGAACCAATCCTATATTTTTTCTATCATTGGTAATTATACAAGCTTAATGAAGCCTTATTTTGATCCAAAACCAATTTTTGACAATGATGGGAACTCAACCGGGGAATATGTTGGAAGAACTGCTGATGATGTTCCAGCCTACTTTACAGTAGATTTAAATTTTAGGTGGCAAGCAGATTATTTAAAAAATTTCTATCTTAATATTAACGCCAGCAATATTTTTGATCAACAAATCCTATATCCCACCTTTCCAAGAAACAGTGCATGGGCTGACAAAGGTACTTTAGGTTATGGAAGGCAGTTTTATTTTACTTTGGGTTATAAATTTTAATTAAAGATATAAAAAAGCTAGAATAATAATCTCTTCGAAATATTAAGCTTTGAGTTAAATTTACTATTTTAGTGCATTAAATCCTCTATAAATGACAAAAATAGATTTAACAAAAGGTTGGATTAAAATACCAAAAGCAGAACTTGATAAGTTAAGAGAAGCCATTTTTAATCAATTTAAAAAAGATGGGGGTTCACATAATCTTGAAGATTTTAATACCCACCTTCCCAATTATGATGAATTAATCTTTATTATAAAAGAACACCTTAATATTTTCCAAAAAAACAATGAACTGGAAATACTCATAGATGGAACTCATCTGGCAAATATTTCACCTGGTAAAACATTCCTAAAACATCTTTTTTACACAAAAAAAGAAGTAGATATTGCTCAATTTCAACGAATTAATGTAAACTTATGCTATTTATATGCTTATGGCAAAACACGTGAAGAATTGCGTATGATGTCAAAACAGGGAGAAGATAGATTAGTTGAAAAAGATGGTAAATACTCAACATCCGATAGACCGGGTTTCATATTATCATTTACAAATAATAACCTGAATGAAGCCAGAAAAATTGAGATTTATCTTAAGCAAAATCTCCAGGTCAAAGTTGAAAATGATATAAGAAACAGTCCTATGTTCAGCAAAGGGAGTATTGCTGATTTGTTCTCGGGTTTAAAAAACAATGAATATGTAATCATCCTGGTTAGCAGGGATTATCTACAAAACGAAAGTTGTGTTGAACATTTGATTGATTATGCAAAAAACAATGCAGACACTTATCAAAAAAAAGCCATAAATATACTTTTACCTGATGTTTATGATGGTGAATATAATATTTTTAGCACATTGGGTAAAATTGCCTTATCGGTTCACTGGAAATTACATATTGAAGAACTTGAAAAAGCATTTGCTCAGATTGTTGAAATAACAGGAAATGAACAAGCTGAAAAAAATGAAACCTTACTGGATATTTCCGGAAAAATTGAAAGAATAAAAACGATTAAAAGAGATATTTTTGATATGCTTCAACAAATTACCAATATGAAGTCTACAATCAGGTATGATACTTTTTTTCAAAAAATTGTCTCTTTAGATGATTTAGTTCATTTTATTCCGAAAAAAATAAAATTAGAACAAAGCAGGGTGTTCGAAAACATTTACCATTCAATCCAGGTCCCTTCTAATAATAATCCGGAAAAACCTGAATTTCCGCCAAAGCCATATTACAAACCCAAGTTCCCTGCATCTGAAACCATTGAAATAAAAATCCCTGGGTTTAAAAATGTTTTATTGAAAGACGAAAGTACAAACCCAACCGGGACACATAAAGACAGGTTTGCCTGGGAAGTAGTCATAAAATATAAAGCACTACTGGAATCTCTTAAATACAAAAAGCTGGAAAGACTTCCTCAAATCTCAATAATTTCATCTGGTGGGGCGGCAACAGCAATACAAAACTTATTTAATGTTTTTGATATCCCTGTTAGTTTAAAAGTATTGATTGATAAAAATACCCATGATGATATTAAAGATTCAATGAAAAAAATGGGTTGTACCATTTATGAAACAGATTTGGGGCTAAAACTCTTAAAACCTGAAGATATAAAACAGTATACTGAAAATAAAGATGGGATAGATATTACTTATCGGGAAACCATGGATCCTAACCTGGATAATTATTATGACTGGTTGAGTTATGAAGTATTGAACCTACAGGCTGATTATTGCTTCATCCCATTTGGCACAGGTGATTTGTTTATTAACATCCTTAATATTGTTAAAAAAGAATATTTCAATGGGTTCTTACACAATCCAGATCCCAGGTTTTTTAGTTCAGTAGAAAAGCTGAAATCATGTCACTTCATTGCTGCATCGACCATGAACAAAGATACACAACTTGACAAGCTTTACTCAAGTTTTCTTCCTACTTTTAATGAATATGAAAATTTTATCAGTGAATTAAAATCTTCTTCTTGTGTTGGCAAACAAACAAATATTTTTAATGTTGAAGAAGGTTTTGTAGACAAAGCAATGGAAATTGCCACCAATCAACAGATTACTTTTGAACCATCAGGATTAGCCGGCCTAGCATTATTACTACAAATGAAAGATGAGTTACCAAAAGACAAGAAAATTTTAATTGTTAATACAGGCAAAACGAAATCTGCTGAAGTTTTGCTTAAAGATTTGGGAACTATTAGAAAAAAATATAAGAGTTGAACTCTTTAAAAAAAAATAACATGAAAGACAAAACAAAACCCCTATTCCATTGGTATGTTGATAGTGCCATAGGTAAAGAACTCGTATTTGCACTTTATACCCGGCCATGTCGTTACGGACGTTGTGCTTTTTGTTCTCTACCTGATATGTCAGAAGGTGGTGAGACTGTTTCTGCACAAGATATAGAAGAGCAGATTGATTTTATTTTATCAAAATACAGTAAAGAACAACTTAATGAAGTAGCAAAAGTTTCAGTTTATACTGCCAGTTCAGCCCTTGACCAGGAATGCCTGCCAACACGTTCATTAATGTATCTTGCCATAAAAATTAGTAATTTTCCCAAATTAAAGTTGGTATCTCTTGAAACCAGGTCTGAATATGTCGAAGATTGGGAGTTAAAAGCATTTAAAAATATGTTTGGTAAGAATGTAAACCTGGAAATTGGTATTGGGTACGAAACGCATGACCCTGATCTAAGGAACAAAGTATTACATAAAGGCTTGTCAATTGACAAACTTAAAGAACTTTTAAAATTGATCGCTGATAATAAAGCCACTTTTAAAGCTTATTTAATGTTAAAACCACATTATAGTCTCACAGAAGAAGAAGGAATTATTGAAGCCAATAACGGAGTTGTGGAACTTTATGAATTAAGCAGGGAATTCAATGTCCCCACATCATTACATTTAAACCCCACATATATTGCAAAAGGTTGTAGGCTTACAAATGAAATGATTGAGTTTGGATTTCAACCCCCTGAATTAAACAGCGTTATGAAAGTGGTAAAAAAAGCAAAAGAACTAGATCTGCCAATTTATATTGGTCTCGACGATGAAGGTATGGCCATTAAAGGAGGAACTTTCAGGTCAACAGGTTTAGATAAAGAAAAAACAGTTAAAGCACTTCAAAGTTTTAACAGGCATCAGGATTTTGAGCAACTTGTTGTTGAATCAGGATGGAATAACCCAAATTAGTTCAAAAGTAAATCTAAAACACCACCACATTATAAAGACTAATATGAAAAACCCGGCAACCCAGGTACAATTTACTCCATACGAAATATCATTTTGTTTATATGATCAAGATAGGACCAGCTTATGGAAACAAGCCATTGAAGATACAATTAAAGAAGGCGATATTGTTATCGATGCAGGCGCAGGAACAGGTATACTTGGTGTTTTTGCAGCCCTTGATGGAGCAAAACGTATTTATTCCATAGAATTACATAGACGTTTTTGCAAATTAATTGAAAACATGGCAGTAAAAAATAAAGTTTCTGATAAAGTTTTAGCTGTAAATGCTGATGCTTCAAAAGTTATTTTACCCGAAAAAGTGGATGTACTTGTATGTGAATTACTCTGCACAGGACAGTTTTTTGAGCCCGAAATTCAGGTAGTAAATCATTTGCGCCAGTATTTTAAAACATCTACAAAAATAATCCCAAAAAAAATTGAATCATTTATTCAATTGCTTGATGCCCATGAGATCCTTTATGGTGTAAGAATTGATACAGACAGCCGTTCATTAATGATGCCTGACGATGAACCTGTTTCAACAAAAGTAAAATATGACGAAATAGACCTTACTAATCCGGTAGAACCTCAAGTTGATACTGTTGTAACTGTTAAAGCAAGAAAGACAAGAATTGCTGATGCTGTGGTAATAACAAGTCGTGCCAATTTAACTGATGAAATTGTGACAGAGCGTACAAAATTCCTTTACAACCCTGAGGTTATTTACCTGAAAAAACCTGTCAACCTTATAAAAGGAAATTCATATGAAATACATATAAGCTATCCTTATGGTTGCGATACACTTGATGCACAAATTGAGGTGTCTCAGGTATAACCAGTTAAAATGTATTAAGTACTAAATATCCAAAAAATAATAAAATGCACAAGTCTATATGTGTAAATTTTTATAATTATATTTGACTTACAATGAAAATACTGTCTGAATACATAGAAGAACACAAGCTGTTGCTAAATAAGTGGATTGGCCGATGGAGCATGGAAGAATACAAAAAGGCTTTTCAGACTTTTAAGCACATGAATGAAACAAATAACATTAAGAATATAATTCAGGATATTAGCAATTTAGAATTTAATATAGATCATGTTGAACTCGTTAATGATCTTGTTCAAATCAGAAAAGAAATAAAGAATAAAAATTTTAATGTTGTTTATATTACCGGTAAGCCGCAAGACATCGTTTTCTCTCATCTATACGCAAAAGCACTTCAAAATGAACATTCGTACAAGTACTGTACAACAGCTAAAAGTGCTATTGAAATTCTTTCATTAAACATGTCACTACATGATTTAGAAAATAGACTTTCTAAACTTAATAAGTAAAAAAAACAATATAATACCTTAATTCTGCAGGTCAGCTGTTAACGAACTGATAGTCACGGCGTGAATTATTAATTAAAAGTGAAATATAATTATTACAACTTACTGTTTATTAAGTTATTCACACCGTGACTTGCGTATTTTAGGTAATAACAAACTTCCATCACCTTATTTAAAAAAACTATGAGAAACTATCTGCTATTTCTTCTACTTACAATATCCATACTAGCTCATTCTCAAGAAAAAGATTCCAACAATAAGCAAAAAATACAAATTGAAAAAACCAATGGTCCAACGCCCTGGACAAGTTTAAACCTTAACAATAATCCTGGAAAATTTCAGTTTGCCATTATTCCTGACAGAACAGGCGGTCACCGACCAGGTGTTTTTATGGATGCTGTGAATAAATTGAATTTACTTCAACCTGAATTTGTCATGAGCATTGGCGACTTAATTGAAGGATATTCCACAAATATTGATCAGCTAAACCGTCAATGGGACGAGTTTGATTCTTTTGTTAAGCAACTGGAAATGCCTTTCTTTTACTTACCTGGTAATCATGATTTTACTAATCAGGTAATGGAAGATTTATGGAAAAAAAGACTGGGGTCAAGCTACTACCATTTTATTTATAAAGATGTTCTTTTTTTGATGCTTAATTCTGAAGACCAAAAACTTGGTGATGGAAAGGGAACTATTTCGGATCCACAATATAAATTTGTTCAGCAAATATTAACTAAATATCCAGATGTTAAGTGGACAATTGTATTTATGCACCAACCCCTATGGCATCAAACTGAAACAAGACATTGGAAAAATGTAGAAAAATTGTTAGCTAATCGTAAACATACTGTTTTTGCCGGTCATGAGCATCGCTACGTCAAAGAGGACAGAAATAATGGTAAATATTTTATTCTGGCAACCACCGGGGGATATTCACCACTGCGAGGAAAAGAACTAGGAGAATTTGACCATATAGTTTGGGTTTCCATGACTGAAAATGGGCCAATTATTTCTAACCTGCAATTAGATGGAATTCTTAACGAGAATATTGTAACTAAACCGATACAGGATTATATAGATTTAGTTTCGACCAAATCACCACTCCAAATTAAACCTATTTACAAAGAAAAAGAACATTTAAAATCAGAAATCATTGAAGTAAAAATAACAAATGACGAGAATGTGCCAATGCATGTTAAATTTACCGAAGATTGTTGTTATGATTTGGTGGGAATACCAAAGCGAAATGAATTAACAATTGCACCAAATTCACTTGAAGTAGTTAAGTTAAAGGTCAAAACAGAAATAACCACCCATGAAAAACCAATTAAGATAAAAGCTTATGTTTTATATCAGTTTGAAAATATAGAGAATAAACCACAAATTCAATTTAGTTATAACATAAAAGCCTTGAAACCTTATCGATTAACAAAAATAAACAGGGAAATTAAAATTGATGGACTATTTAATGATTGGTCAAATTTACCTCAAAATTGGGCTTCAGAAGATAATAAAATAGGAGTATCATTTGATGTTGGTT
>JBDLJL010000060.1:0-29030 GCA_039714415.1 Bacteroidota bacterium | reverse complement strand
CTGACACAAGAGCCTGACCTCTTGTTACTTGATGAACCCACTTCGCATTTAGATATTACACACCAGGTACAAATTCTTAATTTATTGCAACGCTTAAACAAAGAATTAAAATTGAGTGTACTAATGATTATCCACGACCTTAACCTTGCCGGTGAATATTGCGATTACCTGGTGATGATGAATAAAGGAAAGGTACACACCCAAGGTACAGCTGAACATGTATTAAACTACAAAAACATTGAAGAAGTTTATGATACCGTTGTGGTTACCGAAACCAACCCTCTTTCAGGCAAACCGGTAATCTTGCTGGTTTCTGAAAGTGTTTTGAAAGGCTCAAAAAAGAAATAGGTTTTTGAAAGCATTGAGGTTTTAATACAAGAAATGTTATCTTTAGGGTTAAATATTATTATAGAACTAACAAGTTAATAAAAAGGATAAATAGTTGGATATTACTCAAAAAAAGTATTCTTTGAAGTTAAATTATGCATAAATTAGGCCTTTATGAACAATTAATAAATAAGCTTGTTTCTTCTAAACTAAATGATTTAGATAGAGACATTTTTTTTATAAAAGAAACGAAAATTGATAAAAGCGAAGCAGCACGTGTTCTTTCTCAATATTTATATGATCTCATAAAGTTTGCGTTTAATTCTATTTCGGGTGATGATAGTTTAGAGCAACAAATAGAACTTTCAAATAAAATCATTCTACTTCTAAAAAAAGAACTCCAAAATGAAGAATTTGATGGCGATTTAATTGAGAGAAATGCAAAAATTCTTTCAGCAATCTTATCTAAGCTAAACCCTGAGTTTGTTGATCTTAACAAGCACCTTAAAGAGATTACACCCTATACGAGATTAGCTCAAAGTGAACTATTTACAGGAAGTAATGCAGGTATCTCCCTTGAAAGTGAAATAAAAAAAGAGATTCTTTCTTCTGACAAAATTTACTTTCTTGTATCATTTATTAAATGGACCGGCATAAGGATTTTTGAAAAAGAGTTTGCAGAGTTTACAAAAAGAGGCGGTAAATTAAAGGTAATTACAACTTCTTACATGGGAGCAACTGACTTTAAAGCAGTAGAATACCTTTCATCATTAGAAAATTCTGAATTAAAAGTTTCTTACAATACTGACAATGAAAGACTACATGCTAAAGCATACTTATTTTATAGGAATACTGGATTTCATACAGGTTATATAGGGTCTTCGAATATTTCCAGATCAGCATTAACAAATGGTTTGGAGTGGAATTTAAAAATAACAACAAAGGAAGTCGGGCATATAATAGATAAGTTTAAAAAAACTTTTGACACTTACTGGCAAGATAAAGACTTTGAAAATTTTGATGAAGAAAAACATAGTACTAAATTAAAAACAGCATTAAAGAGGGAAAAAAGCCGTGAAAAAAACCACTCAATCGCTTATTTTGATATAAAACCATTTCCTTTTCAAGAAGAAATTCTTGAAAGCTTAGAGGTTGAACGATTAGTTCATCATCGGTATAAAAACCTAATAGTTGCAGCAACAGGAACAGGCAAAACATTAATATCTGCATTTGATTTTAAAAGGTTTAAGGCAAAAAACAGAAATGCCAACTTACTTTTTATTGCTCACCGAAAGGAAATATTGCAACAAGCCCAAGCAACTTTTCAAGGAATACTTAAAGATAATAATTTTGGTGAAATGTGGGTAGATGGTATAGAGCCTGAAACTTACGACTGCTTATTTGCTTCTATACAAACTCTTAACAATAGAATAAATTTACTTAACCTTTCTGAAACTTTTTATGATTATATTGTTGTTGATGAAGTACATCATATTGCGGCTTCAAGTTATCGCCCTATTCTAAGCAAATTTAAACCACAAATTCTTTTAGGCTTAACAGCAACACCTGAAAGAAGCGATAATGCAAATATTTTAATTGATTTCTGTAATAGAATTGCAGCAGAGATAAGATTACCCGAAGCATTGAATAGAAGACTTCTTTGCCCTTTTCAATACTTTGGTATTACTGATAGTATTGATTTATCAAATGCTACATGGCGAGCAGGAAGATATTTACCTAGCGAGTTATCAAGTATTTATACAAAAAATGATAAAAGAGTTAGTGAAATTATTTCAAATCTTGATAAATATCTAAACGATATTAATGATGTTATGGCCTTAGGCTTTTGTATAACACAAGAACATGCCCAATATATGGCTGAAAAGTTTGTATTAGCCGGTTTGAAAGCTGATTATCTGGTTAGTAACAGAAATGGCTTAAGAGGAGAGCTAAAGAAGAGATTATTAGAAAAAGAAATTAACTACCTCTTTGTTGTTGATATATTTAATGAAGGTATTGATATTCCTGAAATTGACACAGTACTGTTTCTTAGACCAACTGAAAGTTTAACCGTATTTTTACAACAGCTTGGTAGAGGCTTAAGATTAGTTGAGGGTAAAGATTGTTTGACAGTTTTAGACTTTGTTAGTAATTCAAGACCTGAATATGATTACGAAAGAAAATTTAGAGCATTAATCGGGAAAACTAATACTCCAACCCAAAAAGAAGTTGAAGATAATTTTCCTCATTTACCACTTGGTTGTTCTATAGTCCTTGAGAAAAGAGCAAAATCTATTATTTTAGAAAACATAAGAAATGCAACTTTGTTCAACAAAAATCAGTTAATAAATAAAATTAGAAATTACAGTAATGATACTCCAAATGCTCTTTCATTAAAAAACTTTTCAGAGTTTTATCAAATTCCACTTCAACTAATCTACAAAAAAGGAAACTGGAAAAGACTATGCGTTCAGGCAAATCAAACAAAAGATTACCCAAGCATAAATGAGAAGGAAATTCACAGTACCATAAAAAATAAATGGTTGTCTTGTAGTTCTAGTTCTTATTTCAAGTTTATCTTATCACTTGCAAAAAACAATTTTGACGTAAATATTGAATTATTAAACAAGGAAGAAAAGAAAATGTCTTTGATGCTACATTATGATGTTTGGCAAAATGGTGATGACTTTAAATCTTTACAAGAAAGCATAGTAACTATTGGAAGAAACAAAGTATTAAATGAAGAAATTGTTGAATTAATGGAATTATTAATTGATAAAATTAATTTTATAGAAAAAGAAATTCAACTTCCATATTCACAGCCACTAAAAATTCATAGTCGTTACACACGAGAACAAATACTTACTGCATTTGGATTTAGTAGTTTTGAAAAAAAATCAAATAATCGAGAAGGAGTTGCTTTTTCATCTAAGAAAAACACAGAATTGCTATTTATAACGTTAAATAAGTCTGAAAAAAACTTTTCACCTACTACATTATACAATGATTTTGCAATAAGTGAAACACTTTTCCATTGGCAAACACAGAATAATATTACCCCAGAAAAAAATAGAGGATTGTCCTATATCAAACAAAAGAAGTTAGGAAAAAGAATCTTACTTTTTGTAAGAGAAAAGAACAAAGACAAATATGACAATACTACTGCTTTTGTATTTTTAGGCGAAGGAAGTTTTATTGATTCTGAAGGCTCAAAACCAATGAGCATTAAGTGGGAACTAAATGAACCTATACCACATTATTTATGGAAAGATTCAGCTAAGATGGCAGTTGGTTAAAATTTATGCATTATACTTTTAAAACAATAAAAATCATTCTATTTCAAGAAAGGGTAAAAATACCTGTAGAATACTTACTACCCTGATCCAAAACATCAAATCCCATTTTTCGACAAAAGAAAATCGTAGGCCGACTTGATTCTACAATAACTTCTTTTGCTCCATTTTCTTTTGCCCAGTTGATTATATTTTCCACCTCACATGTACCTAAACCTTTATATCTATCTTGTTCCTTAACTTTTAAATAATCAGTTCTTACCACAAACTCATTTTCATCATCTAATTCGAAGAAAACATCAGACTCAGCCAATGTTACAGATTTATATTTAGGTTTTCCATTTAGTAAATTCTCTTCAGCTTTATTTTCCATGATATTATTTGTATATTTTGATTTATGCAACGAAAATAATAAAAAGGAAAATCGCTTGCAAGGCCCACATGACAAGTCTTAAAAAACACAAACTTGCCATTTTCATTGATGGTGAATTTTGGCATGGATATAATTGGGAAGAAAAGAAAAAAAAGCTAAAAACAAACCGTAGGTTTTGGATACCCAAAATTGAAAGAAATATGCAAAGGGATATCGTAAACAACATAGACCTCGGCAAAATGGGCTACGAGGTTTTCCGTTTCTGGGAACAAGACATTAAAAAGAACCTGGATTTATGTATCCGGGAAGTAGTTAATTACATAGGTTCTTAGCAAGAAAACAGTGATTTTTTTTTTTGCTGAACCTACATAGACTGCAAAATTAATAAGTTTAGTTTGACATATCTGCAAGGCGTAGCCCTTATAAATTAATATTAACACACGATATTTAAGTTGTTTTCAAATACCGCATTAAGCTGATAGTCAAAAATTTTGCAGCGATGCAGTACTTGTTCGGCTTCAGCGGAATGTGGCATAATAAATAGATTTGCAAAAAATGATTAGTATAAATAATTTTTTTTTTTTACTTTTCCGCCGTTAAACAAACACAAGAAGTATTTTGCTATATGAGTTGAGTCTTTTACTTCACTAAAAAAATTAAACCCGAAACTAAATTCCACATTAAGAAAACCTGTTTTGTTTTTGTTAATCTAATTCTCATATTAACAAAAATAATGACATAAAAAGTTTTATTAATTTATAATTTAGAAAAAACGGCAATATGAATTTAAGGAATAAAATAACGGCTTATATTTTTACTACTCTGGCAGTGATATTGATTGCAATAGTTAGTTCATACACAATTCGGATACGGGAAAATTCAGAAAAAGATTTTAGAACAATTAACGAAAGGTATGTTCGTGAAAGCTCGCAAATGATTAAAAATTATTTTAATGAATACTTAATTATATTACGTACTATTTCAAAAACATTTCCGGCAATTCAAAACAACAGCAGAGCTGTTCATGACAGTATTATGAAAAACACCATACTAAACGTGCTGGCTAACAATAAAGATGTTGAAGCCTTTTGGTATAACCGTCAACTAAAAATACTGGACACGAACTGGACAAGGGACGATGGAAGATATGAAATGAAATATTACAGATCGGACAATAATTATAAGTTTGCGGAAAGTTATGAAAAAGGAGAAGAACAGAAAGAATATAATCAAGTAAGGCTTAAAAATACGGAGGTAATATATGATCCATATCTGGGTACATATTCTGGAAAAAAAGAAGATGAAGAACTATTAATGAATGTGGCTGTACCACTGAACTTAAATAATAAGTTTGTTGGTTTAACAGGAATGGATTTCCCATTAGAGAAATTGGCCGAACATTTTAATAATTTCAATCTTTATGAAGGAAGTTTTACCATCATCATCCATAATAGCGGGAAATTTGTATATCATCCGCAAACTGAATATTACACAAAACAATTTAATGATTTTTTTAGTAATGATTTTTTAAAAGAAAATGACTTTGTTAATAAGTTTAATTTAAAGAAATCATTTACAAGTAAATACATAGATAGTAAAGGAGCTGAATTTTATTGTAACTTTGAAGCAATATCGCCGGCAGAAGGAGACAATTTCCTTTATTTTGGTTCTTTTATACCCCACAATGTAATAACCAAAGAAAGTAACAGCATTCTTTGGTTTACCTTAATTGCAACAAGTATTGGTCTGATTATAGTCTTTTTTATCACTTTGGCACTGTCCAGGATGATTGTTTCACCAATTGGGGAGTCAATTAGGATTGCCACAACAATTGGTGCCGGAGACTTTAGGGTTAAATCCAGTTTTAAATCAAAAGATGAGCTTGGAAAACTTGTTGATTCCTTAATGAACATGGCCGTTAAGCTTAGTTCTTTAATTTCTAACATAAAAAAAGGTGCCGACGAATTAAACACACTTGGTATTGAAGAACAAAATAAGTCCAAGTTTTTAGCAGATTCTTCTTCCAATATTGCTGCATCAATAGAAGAAGTTTCGTCTTCGCTGGAAGAAATGGATTCGCGCATTGTTGCAACTTCTGATATAACCCAAAAAGCGGAACACCTTTCAAATCAGATAGGTAAAGGAATAGCCCAAAGCAGTGAATTAGTTAAAAAAACTTCAAATTCAGTTAAATTAATTGGCAAAAAAATTGAAATAATAAATGATATAGCATTTAAAACAAATTTACTTGCCTTAAATGCAGCAGTAGAAGCAGCACGTGCCGGTCAGGCTGGTAAAGGTTTTACAGTTGTTGCCAATGAGGTAAAAAAACTATCCGAAAACGCGAGAGATGCTGCAAGTGATATTATTAATGCTGCAGAAGAAGGGGTAAGTATTTCAACGGAATCTGAAAATAAACTATCAGTATTGATTCCTGATATTGAAAAAATATTAAATATTGTTAGAGATATTTCAGTTGCTACCACAGAGATAAAACTTGGTATTGAACAAATTAATTCGGCAATTACCGCCTTAAATGATACTGCACAAGGAAATTCAAGCGCATCTGAACAACTTGCCGGAAACTCAAAATTACTAATAATGAACTCAAATAAATTGAGCAAACTGGTAAATATTTTTAATGTAAATGATTAAATTAATTGAAAATGCAATAGTTCAGCAAGAAAACAGTAAGTTTTTTTGCTGAAACAACATAGTGTCAAATGAGATTCTTCAATAAAACATAACAAGTTTTTAATAAGATATTACCGTTCAATTTTATCAGGTAAAATATACTGATATTGTTTACGATATAAATATTTAAACAGCCATTTATCAATTTTCCTTAGTTTTAAAAATAAACTCCAAATGAATTTGTCTTCTTTGTAGTAATCCAAAACTTCTTTTTCAGTTACAGATACGTCAGTTTCTTTATTAATTAAATCAATAAGCTGAGGAATTAATTCACTCTTTTTTTCTTTATATAAATTGGCTATCAGGTCAATATAAACAGATTTAGGGTCATAATACCTGCTCATTACATCATCTAAAAAGAATTTACGGATTATGGCACGTCCAAACGAAGGGGCACTTGCCAAAATAAGTTCGGGGTTAAGCTGTTCCACACCGTTTAGCTTAAATAAAGGGGTAGAGGTGTCAATATAATATAAGCCACCATTTTTTGCCCAGTTTGAAATTTGCGAATCAATTGCCATCTCAATTTTTCCTTTATTGGCTTTATTAAAATTCCAAACCTTTTCAATAGACCTAACAACCTCCCTGAATAGTTCTAAACTATCTTTTTCTGGGTGGTTTAAAATATATTTATTGCCTAAACTGTTACTTTCTAGTTTTGTTTGGGCTATATACAAACTTGTGATTTTACTATCCCTTTTTACGATAAATGCATCATTTTCCGGAAGTGCAATCCCAATTTCTTCCAAAAGGGAACAGTATTTTTCGTGTTTAACTTTGTACTCCAGTGCTTCTTCTTCATCCTTAAACAAGGGCATTCTTTTAAAAACAATTCCCGGAATGGCTTCTATTTCAATAATTGAAGATATTTCGCCAAAACCAATAAGATTTACTTTTACATCTGAAGCTTCAATGTTCTGAGGGTCCAGGTTTTGTTCAAACTTTTCTAATAAATTTATATCAACATTCATCTGTATACATTTTATTACTTTTTATGGTCAGATAGCCTGTTCCGCCAAAGCGGAAGAACATCCACAATACCTAACCCTCTCACCTACAACAACTTTCAACGCATAACCATACTTCCTGAAATATCGGGATAAACTGTGTGTGTTAAAGTTTATCATAGCCTCGATTGTTCGTGGGATGTTTCATTACTTGAAAATATTTTTTACTTTATTTGATACCCCGTCAACAAAATTCTTTGCTTTTGCCAACATTTTTAGTTTCTCCATGTCTTCCAGTGCTTTATCAAGCCTTTCTATAACTTCGTGAACTTGTTCTTCGTTAATTATCAAAGGTGGTAAAAACTGGCTAACACTAGGTTTATTATAAGAAAAAACAGAAAACATACCATTGTCATATGCAGTTTTAGAGAATAGGGGCCCACCAATATCAGAATCAAATTCCAAGCCCATCATTAATCCAATTTGCCGCAGATTAATTAATGTTTTAGGATATTTCAATTTTAGTTTCTCAACTTCTATTTTAAAAATATCAGCCATTTTATTCACATTATCCAGAAACTCGGCAGAAGATGAAATCTCCAGAACTTTACTCATAACAACACTCCCCAATTCAGAGCCCCCGAATGTTGAAACGTGAACAAAAGGGTCTTCATGAAAAACGACTTCGATTGGTTTTCTTATAACCGTAGCAGAAATAGGATAAACCCCACCTGATAAACCTTTGCCTAATACCACAATATCAGGGATTATATCGTAATGTTCAAAGGCCCAAAGTTTCCCTGTTCTTCCCAATCCACTTTGTACCTCATCGCTAATCAATAATATGTTTTTTTGGGTACACAGTTTTCTAACTGCCTGCATATAATCGTATTCGGGAACAGGGATCCCTAAAGTAGCAGGAATTGTTTCCAGGATTACGGCTGCGGTCTGATTGTCTATAGCATTTTCCATAGATTTTATATCGCCATAAACGCATTGCTCAAAGTTTGGAAGTTTATCGCCAAATGGTTTACGGTACTTTTCATCACCGGTTGAAAGTGCGTAACCCGTATGACCATGGTAACCACCCACTATAGAAATGATCTTTTCTTTTTTTGTATACCCCCTTGCAATTTTTATGGCAGTATCTACAGCTTCACCGCCACTAACGCCAAATATAGTGTAATCTAAATCGCCGGGCATAAGTTGCGAAAGCAATTTGGCTGTTTTAGCACGTTCACTGCTAATTAGATGCCCATTGCCAATATCGAATTTTTCAAGTGCTTTTGCCAGCGTTTCTACAATTATTGGGTTTCGGTGCCCCAAATTGTATACACCACCATTACAGTGCATGTTTATCAGTTCTTTTTCGCCTTCAACGTCTTTAAAACGGATATTGTTTCGCCAACCCATTACAAATTCCATGTTATGTTTTTTATAGAATTTTGGCTTGGCTGACGATACATGATTTTCGAAACCTTCTATTAACTGTTTTTTTGTTTCCATATTTATTTTGTTTGCGAGTACAATATAGAAAATATAGTTTAGACCTGTAAATATCCTTTAATAACCAGCCTGCTAAGAGTTCTGATATTAACGAATGATAATTAATAATTACAAAAAACAAAAGCTGTACGATTTCGTTCACTTATTGTCCGCTTACGAACGATATAATTTACTGACACAAAGCTAATTGACTGATTACAGGCAATTTAGTTCAACTGGTATAATTAATGTACAATTTTGTTACATTAATTTATTAAAAACTAAACTGTTATGAACAAAAAACCAAACAAATTACAAAACAAAGTTTTATTACTATTTCTAAGTATAATACTTTTATCAACAAATGTTTCATTTGCTCAAAACAAACTTAAAATAGTTCAGGGTGAAGAGTTGAGCATAAAGTCAACATTTCTAAAAGAAGATAGGGTCGTTTCTATTTTTTTACCAGCCAATTATGAAACATCATCACAAAAATACCCGGTAATTTATTTACTTGATGGAAGAACACATTTTCAGCATGCTACAAGTGCGGTGAACTTTCTTTCCCAGCGTGGTATCACACCTCAAATGATCGTTGTGGCGGTACACAATATTGACAGGACAAAGGATTTCTCACCAGTACACGATAAAAGAATGCCAACATCGGGTGGGGCAGAAAAGTTTTTAAGTTTTGTGTCAGATGAATTAACTAAAAAAATCGATAAAAACTACCGAACTTCTGATTTTAAAATTCTTATGGGGCATTCATTTGGAGGTACATTTGCTGTTTACTCATTATTAACAAAACCGGAAGTTTTTAATGCTTATATTGCAATCAGCCCGTATATTCACTATGTGGATAATTACCTGGTAAAAGAGGCTAAAAAATCATTAAAATCCAAGTACGATAATCAAAAATATTTTTACATGACCGTTGGTGATGAACCCACCTATTTTTCAGCCTTAGCAGAATTCTATTCATTAGTTAAAGAAAAGTCAAATAATGCAATTAATCTGGAATATGTTAAAATGTCCGCTGAAAATCATGGCAGTATTCCATATTTAAGTTTATTTAATGGTTTAAGGTTTATTTTTTCAGACTGGCAGTTACCTAGAGAAATGTTAGCACAAGGTTTATCGGCAATTGATGACCATTATAAAAATATATCAGCTAAATATGGTTTTGATGTTACCACTCCTGAAAACGTTATTAATATGTTGGGATATAGATATCTACAAAATAAAAACTTTGAAAGTGCTATTAAAATTTTTGCTGAAAATGTAAAACGTTACCCTAAATCAGCAAATGTGTACGATAGCCTGGGCGAAGCTTACGAAAATAACAAGCAATTAAAACTGGCCGAGAAAAACTACCAAAAAGCGTATGATTTAGGTGTAATACAACTAAATAGAAATATTTTAGTATATAAGAAAAACCTGGAGAGGGTTCAAAAAAAATAAATGATTATTATGAATCAATATTATAGACCAGCTTAGGATAGCTGGTCTACTTCATCAGTACAAAAGCGGCCCAGGTATAAGCAGCACCTTCAACATTAGCATATTTTGTTTTCATTTGGTTTTGGGCTTTTTTAAAGGCTTCCCTTATTTCCATACCTGTAAACCAGTTTTTGTAAAAATGAATCATCAATTCCTTTGTTTGATAATCAGGAACCTCCCAGAGTGAGAATAATAAATAATCAACACCAGCCATTTTAAAAGCACGTTGTAAACCGTATACCCCTTCACTGCCTTTAACTTCTCCTAAACCAGTTTGGCAGCCCTTTCAACTATAATTTCTCTAAACTTATTGAATGAACAGCTGTTCCAAAACAGTGACTTATTCTTTTCTTAATGAACCCTTGATTTAATGTTTGGCAAGATTATGGTAGGGTTACCAATACAACTCAAATATTTTGAAATTGTAATTTAATGATTTACACAAAATAATATATATTTTAAATCGTTTACTACTTTTAATTAAAATGAAAAAAAATGAAAAAAATTATTTTATTATCACTTAGTGTGTTTGCATTTGCATTTGCACAGGCGCAAGATTTAGATTTAGATATTGACTCAGAAGAGTCGTCTAGTGCCTACAAACAAAGTTCAGGGGATAAAAACCTTGAATTGCAATTTAACCCGGGAGCTATTTTTGCTACTGGCGGTAATGTATTTAGTAATCCTTTTGGTGTAAGTTTCAGGATGTTTAATTCAGCATCTTCTGCAATCAGAGTTAAAGCTAATATCAATTACACAAATTCAACCACGCTTATGCAGGAGGCTGATGCTGCTCTAAATATGGCAGAATTAACAGATCATTATTCTGGTTTATCAATTTCATTAAGGCCGGGTATTGAAAAGCATTTTGCAGGAACTGAAAGACTATCGCCTTATGTTGGTGCCGAAGCTGTTATTAGTTTTAGTACAAATACTGATAAAGCTGAATATCAAGATTTTACTGTATTACCAACCGTTACTGTTTACGAACAAACAGTGAAAGATGATGGCTTATCTTTTGGTGTGGCAGGTGTGGCAGGCGCTGATTTTTACATTGCTAAGAAATTATACCTTGGTGTTGAATTAAACTATGGTATATATTATTCTCTGGCAACTACGGTTAAAGTTAGCGATACTAATCCTAGTATTGATGATGTTGAGTCAAAAGTTGGAAGCCCTAACACTTTAAGTTTCCGACCAGGTACCATGGGTCTTTTTAAAATTGGTTACTTATTTTAAAATTGTTTTAATCTTAGTGTTTTCTTACATAAAAAAGGCCTGTTGAAAGTTTTCAACAGGCCTTTTTTTATATTCCTAATTAGATACAAATTATCAAATTACTGACGTATAGTCCGATTTTCTAGTATTACAGCAATCCCTTTTTTTTGACAGTTCCGGTACTCAGGAAGGGTTTGTTTGTAAGCTGAAATTGTCATATAGGATCATTAGTTATTGGTCATTTTTCCTCAAACATAATTATCTAATTACAATTAGTTAGTTTAATTAAAAGAAGAAAAATATGGAAATACAGATTGCAATAAATCAGGATGTCTAAAAAACAGGATTGATATTAGCACAACTACAACGCAAAAAACACAAACAAAAATTGTAAAAAACAGGAACATTCCTTATATTTACTTTTACGGGCGGTGTTTTTCCTCTATTCTTTTCACATTATTATATACCTAACCGTTTTGCTTGTTAACAAACTTTATTATGAAAAGCCTATTAACCATAATGCTTTCAGTATTTTTTGTTTTAAATTTCATTTTAGCCCAATCAGGTACCATTGAAATAGAAAACGACAAGTATGGTATTATTGATAGAAAAACAAAAAAGCAAATATCCGAATTTATTTATGATGATATTGAAATACTAATGGGTACAGGTTATTTGGTAATGCTGAATGACAAAATAGGTTTGCTGGATAAAAGCGGTAAAGAAGTGTTTTCCTGTATTTACGAAGATATTCATCAAGTGTTAGATAATCCAAACTTTGTTGTTATTGAAGATGTATCCAGCACTTTATCAGTACACAGTTTAAAAGACAATAAGTTGGTTTTTAGTAAGTTCACTGCTGATATGAGGCATCCATTATGTGGCCCCTATGATGAATTTACAGGTTCAATAACTAAAACAATTATTGCCATTACTAAAAATGGAAAATCGGGTATACTTGAGTTACCAGCTAAAATAATATTACCGATTGAATACGATAAGATAATTGCCTGCGAATCTAAAAGAGGGGTAGTTATCCTTAAAAAAAGGGGGAAATACCGTTTTTATAACCTTAAAGACAAAACATTATTATCGCCGGAATTTGAATTAAACGGAAATGAGGGATACCTGCCTGTGCGTGACAATTTTTGCCATGCAGAAGCTTCTGATTATTTTCCAGTAGATATTAACGGAAAATGGGGCATTATGAATATGCTTGGAAAGTTTTCTATTCAACCAAGGTTCGATAAACTAAAAATCAGTCCGTATACCGAAATAAAAAAAGCTTTTATTGTAGTTTATAGGCAAAATCAATGGTACACATACAATTATGGAAAACTCAAACTTTTTGATATACACCATTTTTTGGGTTTCTGGAACAATTATGCTGTAACCATAAAAAATGAAAAAGTACTGTTTTTTGATAAAAAAGGTTCAATGTTTCTGGAAATTAAATTAAAAAACCCTCATGAATCAAAAATAAAGACTTTTCAAAAAAATAATAAATATGGTGTAATATCGCATAAATCAAAACTTATAGTTGATTTTGAATATCAATTTATTGAAATCATTAAAAACAGGATGGCTGCGCAAAAAAACAACAAATTTGCTTTATTAAACCCTGAAGGAAAAGCACTCTCTACATTCAAATATGATGAAATAACCCTGATCTCATCTAAACCGCCACTTTTAAGAATAAAACAATACGGAAAATACGGGTTAATGAATTTTGACGGAAGCGAAATCGTCAAACCCAAATACATCTATATTTCTGGTTTTTCAAATGGTAAAGCAACTGCAAAACTTTATAAAATAGAATTTGAAATTGATACTAAAGGAAATAAACTAAACTAAATAATAACAGTTCAAAAATAAGTGTCATTGCTATTATTGCGTACATTTCTAAACCAATTATTGAAAATCAACTATTAAAGATGGATGAATACCTAAAAGAATAAGAGCAATGACAATTTGCTAAACAGCTTCAGTTTGCAAAAAAATCCAAATACACATACAAGTTCCAAAAATTTTACCTATATTTATAAGTCAAAATTAAAATACACAAATTTCAATCTGTTTCCCTTCGTATCTATAATTGCTTAGCATTGTTTTTAGAATTTTATTTTGAGGACAATTAATTATAGAGGATTTTTCATCGTCTATCATAACATTGTCCTATAAAGTCAGCTTTCTATACCGTATCTAACTACTAATCAATAAATTATGAGTTATGAAAAAACAACATTTTTTAATTTACATGTCTTTAGTTACATGCTTTTTATTAGTTTCAACTACATCAACTGCTCAATTAAAAGACCGTATTAGTATCAATGGCTATTCAAGTTTTGAATTTGAATATCAACTATCCGATGAAGGTAGAGGCGATCCTAATGGATCTTTCGATGCAGATTTATTTGATCTTGTATTCAATATCGAAGCAACCTCAAGATTAAGATTTGTCACCGATATTACCTGGGAACATGGTGCGGCATTGGAAGATGGGCGGGGTAATGTTGCAATTGAATATGCTTTTCCGGAGTATACTGTAAAAGAGTGGCTTAAGTTTAGAGCAGGGAAAATGTTTGTCCCTTTTGGAATATATAATGAAATACATACAGCAAAGCCGGCTTTTTTAGCTGTTAAAGAACCCCTAAGCACCAATAAACCACATAAATTTGGTGCAGAAGAACGTTTTTACCCAAGATGGGCCACAGGTATTTCTATACTCGGAAATTTCTCAATTGGTAATGCTTCAGGAGATTATCATTTACAAATGAGTAACGGTGAACAAGAAAACACAAACCCTTTTGAAGAGGACGATAATACACAAAAAGCTTTTGCCGGGCGCGTAAGGGTTAACCCAATTCCTGACTTAAAAATAGGGGCATCTTTTTATAATGATTTTTTGACAGAATTTGACATAAATGATAACCCAACTTTTGACAGAACAACTTTGACAAGTTATGGTGCACAACTTGAATATCAAAATCAAAAGTTTGGTTGTGAGTTTGAATTTGTTAAAGGCAATTTTAAACCTTCGGCAGGAGATAGCCAGAAAAAGTATGGAATTGAGGCAATGTTTTTTTACACCATAAAAAATGCATTTACTCCGTATTTACGATATGAATTCCTTGAACCTGACATTGATATTGATAATGATAATGCTAACATGATAAGTTTTGGGCTTAACTCAATGATTGATGATCGGTTTTTCCTTAAGTTACAATATAATTATATTACTTCTGGTAATTTAAATGACAGGTACTCAGGTGTTACATCATCAGAATTTCAAGCTGCTTTGGTGTTAGGTTTTTAGAAAGTTCTTAACAGAAAATATCTGTAATTTTAACTTAAATTTTAAAAAAATGAAAAATCTTATATTTACATTTATATTATTTGGTGTATTCATTCCGGGAATTATCGCACAAACAGACTTCGTGGTGATTACAAATTCAAGTACTCCTGTAGAATCCCTCACGGTTAAAGAATTAAAAAAAATATATTTAGGACATACTACTATTTGGAAAAATAAAACCAAAATAAAACCATCTTATTTACAAAGTTCTAAATCATTTTGGACAGAGAAAGGGGTTGATATGAGCTATACTAACTATCAGCGGTACTGGACAAAAAGAATATTTTCGGGTTATGGGGTAGCACCCAAGAAATACTCAGAAGATAAAGAAGTAATAAAGTATGTTTCCGGGATAAAAGGCGGTATAGGTATTATTAGTGCTTCGGCAAAGGGAAGTCTAAATTCAGACTGCAAAATACTAACACTGAAATAAGTTTAGCTTTTAACAACTTATATTATTCAGGCTATTGTTTTTAATAATTATTACATTGAAGATGTTACAAATCATTAGTATATTGAACATTGGTGTATTCTGGTTTTGTGACCTCGTTATTATTAATTAGAAAAATTATGTTAGACAATTTAAAATTCAAATTTAAAATTCTCATTTTTCCAGTTCTTTTTGCTGTAATTTTTATTGTTACGTATTTTTTATCAGCAAATTTTAATAATAAAAATAAATTGTTGTTAAGCCAAACTGAAAATGTGTATTTACCCAGTATTGAAATAAGTATAAAACTACACAACAAGTTAACAGCAACAAAGCGTTCTTTACAGGATGTTGTTGCTTCTTTCGATGAATCGATGTTGGAAGAAACTGACACAATCGCAAAAGATCTAATTGACCTGTGTACACTTCTTAGTGAAAAAACGGGTGAGAGCTCTTTTACAGACAGTATTTCAGATTTATATAAACAATACTACAAGAATGCCAGATCAGTAACTGAAGGGATGCTTGCAGAAGATTTCTCAGAAGAGCTTAATTCTAAACTTACAGTGATGCTTGAACAATATACTGAAGTAGATAGTTTAATTACTCGTTTGAAAGCAAATAGTAAAGAGCAAGCTGGTTTGCATTTTCGTACTATTGAAAGTAATAACCAAACATCTTCAACTACAAATATAATCGTTGTAATTATTGGAATTATTATTACACTCGTTATTTCCTATCTGATTATAATGGCTATTGTTGAACCAATAAAAAAGCTTGTTGCTTATATGAAGAGAATATCAGATAAAGATATTGATTTTCAAATAGATTACAGCCGAGAAGATGAAATTGGCGAACTATATAATTCAATAAACGAAATAAACAAGAACATTAAGGAGGTTATTTCAAAGATAAATGATTCGGCATTGGCTGTTTTAAGTGCAGGTAACGAATTATCCTCAACATCACAGGAATTATCCCAGTCAGCTAATGAACAAGCATCAACAACAGAGGAAATTTCGGCATCAATGGAAGAGATGCTTTCAACAATAAGCTCAAATACTGAAAAAGCTGAAAATACTGAAAAAATTTCAACCAAATCTGCTAATGAAATAACAGAAAGTAACAACACATTTACACAAACTATTGATTCGGTTACAAATATTTCACAGAAAATTGAAATCATTTCAGAAATTGCTTTCCAAACAAATTTACTTTCTTTAAATGCTTCGGTGGAAGCGGCAAGGGCAGGTGATGCCGGTAAAGGTTTTGCTGTTGTTGCCCAGGAAGTGAAAAAACTTGCTGAAAAAAGTCAAATTGCTTCAGAGGAAATTGAAAAACTATCAAAATCAGGACAAGAAATATCTCAAGTTGCAGGGAAAAAATTACAAGAAATAATACCGGAAATCTCAAAAAGTGCAAATCTTGTAAATGAAATAGTTCAAGCCAGCAGGGAACAAAAAAACGGTGCTGAACTTATTAATAGCTCTATAATCCAATTGTCTGAAATAACGAATCAAAATTCAGCGTCTGCCGAAGAGATGTCCGCATCTTCAGAAGAATTAACGGCCCAGGCTGAACACTTAAAAGAAATTATTTCGGTATTTAATATTGGTACACAAAAGAAAAAACAGAAAAAAAACACTGTTACACTTCTTAAAAAAGAAACATTGATTCCGGATAAGGAAGTGTTTATTCCTCAAAAAAAAATATTCAAACCAGAAAACAAAGGAGTTGATTTAAACTTGTCAGACGATAAATCCGATATTGATTTTGAGAGTTTTTAGTTATAACAATGCAAAATGACCAGTATTTATTGTATTTTCATAATCAATTATAGTCTCTTAAGGTATATAGCTAACAGTTAGGCAACTGTTAGCTATTATTTAAATATATGAAACAAGCCCCGACTTTTTGTCGGGGCAGGCTATGATTAAAATAATTACTCACAAATTTTTATTAATTTTATTTGTGTTCGTGAGCTAAAGGTTATTAAACACACACGACAATAATTATTTCAATTATGCGGTTCCATTCAACAATTAAAAAATAAACGGATGAAACAAGAGTTTATTAACAAGTAACACTCCGACTACTTTTGCAAGAACATTGACTTCATCAACAAAGTTGTTTTTTACTCGCTCTAAAAAAAATCATTTATCTTTAGGCTAATAGAAAATTAATTTACACTTTTGAAACACATATAGATATCTAAATTTATTCTAAGAAAAATTTTTAATTTAATTAAATTATGAAACAAGCCCCGACAAAAAGTCGAGGCTATGATTAAAATAATTACTCACAAATTTTTATTAATTTTATTTGTGTTCGTGAGCTAAAGGTTATTAAACACACACAACAATAATTATTTCAATTATGCGGTTCCATTCAACAATTAAAAAATAAACGGATAAAAAAGCTTGTGTTTTTTATATTAAGTTTAATGTTCCTTTCTTTTATAACATTAAAAGAATGGGCAGAAATAATCAAAAAAGTAATTGTTCAATAACTTACTAATAAGTTCTTAAATTTTCCAATTATGGGAAGAGCTTCATGGGGTTATTCGAAAGGATTAAATAATAGTAAATCTACTTTTTTTAAGAGAGTGTCACCAATAATAACAGTGATATTTATTGTGCTTTTTTTATCCAATTTAATTGATTCACTGCAGGATTATAGTGATTTGAATAAGTTTAAAGGAAAAATAACAAGTTATGACAGGACCGGTTTCAAAAACATTAGGATTCTTAAGCTTTCTTACGATAAAGGACAAACATTTAAAATCCCTTCTTCAGAAGAATGGTTTTTCGATGATATTAAAGAACCTATAAAAAACGGGTGGAACAATAATGAAGCTGCAGTAGTAGAAATATATTATAAGAAAAAATGGTTTTTTGGAACATATAATATAGTTTTTCAAATTAAGATTAATGATAAAATTATTTATGATCTTGGCCATTATACAGGAAAAGCTCATACACTTTTTGTTGTTTTTGCGACTCTAGCTCTAATTTTTCTTATTATAACAATTATTGGTAATCTTGTAATTCATTTTGGTAAGAAATCTTAAAATAATACTATTTACAAAATACATCATGGAAACTAACGAAAAAAAACTATTTTTAATTGATGCTTATGCATTGGTATTCAGAGCTTATTATGCCTTTATTAATAACCCGCGTATTAATTCAAAAGGACTAAATACTTCTGCAGTTTTTGGTTTTACTAATGCTCTTGATGAAATTCTAAAAAAAGAAAAACCCAGCCATATTGCTGTTGTTTTTGATCATAAAGATGGTAGTTTTCGTAAAAAATTATTTCCTGAGTACAAAGCGAACCGCAAACCAACACCTGAAGATATTATCAAATCAGTTCCTTATATAAAACAAATAATTGAAGGTTTTAACATCCCAATAATTGAAGTCCCTAATTATGAAGCAGATGACTCGATAGGTACTATCGCAAAACAAGCTGCGAAAAAAGGCTACAAGGTTTTTATGATGACACCCGATAAAGATTTTGGTCAACTGGTTGAAGAAAACATAATTATGTATAAACCTGCACGCAAAGGTAAGCCTGTTGAAAGACTGGGGGTGTGGGAAATAAGACAAAAATACGGTATTGACAGACCGGAACAGGTTATTGATATTTTAGCACTCTGGGGCGATGCTGTGGATAATGTTCCAGGCGTGCCGGGGGTTGGAGAAAAGAAAGCTTCAAAATTGGTAGCTGAATATGGTAGTATTGAAGAAATTTATAATAACCTTCACAAAATTACCGGTAAATTAAAGGAGAACCTGGAAGCAAGCCGTGATACAATTTTGCTATCAAAGGAACTGGTAACTATTCCCCTGGATGTTCCTGTTGAGTTTGATGAGGATCTATATGAGCTTAAAGAAAAGGATAAGGAAAAGCTCATGTCTATTTTTGATGAATTGGAGTTTCGAACCATTGCAGGCAGAGTAATTGGGACAGTACAGGAAAAACGACCTGTTCAACAAGAGGTTCCGGTACAGGGTTCTTTATTTGATACTGCAGAAATACCTGTTCAGCAAGAAGTTGCACCTACTTATGATAATATAAATACAATTGAGCATAGGTATACATTGGTGGAAAGTGAAATAGACAGAAAAGATTTAATTGAAAAGCTTTCCAGTCAAAAAGAATTTTGCTTTGATACAGAAACTACAGGTTTGGAAATTCACAGCAATGAAATTATAGGTATCGCGTTTTCATTTAAAAAGGCTGAAGCTTTTTACCTTAACCTACCAAAAGGGTTTGAAGATGCTCAACTTGTGCTCAATGAATTCAAAGCTCTTTTTGAAAATATAGGTATACAAAAGATTGGGCAAAATATTAAGTACGATATACTTATGTTAAAGAATTACGGTATCGAAGTTGTTGGTGATATTTTTGATACAATGCTCGCACATTATTTGTTAAGACCGGAACAACCACACAATTTCAATTATCTTGCTGAAAATTATCTTAACTACCAGGCTGTTAAAATAGATGAATTAATCGGCCCAAAAGGTAAGGGACAATTAAATATGCGACAAGTTGCACCAGAAAAAGTAACTGAATATGCCGGCGAAGATGCTGATATTACCTTACAGCTAAAAGCAGTTTTTGAAAAAATGCTTGATGATAAGAATATGAGTAAGCTTGCCAGGGAAATTGAAATGCCCCTGGTTCCTGTTTTAGCAGAAATGGAGTATACAGGTGTAAAGTTAGATATTGAAAACCTAAAAACCTATGCCGGTGAATTAAGGGAAAAAATAATAGCTATAGAAAAAATTATTTATGAATATGCAGGGTTTGAGTTTAATATTGCATCACCTAAACAAATGGGCGAGGTCCTTTTTGACAGGATGAAAATTATATCAAACCCTAAAAAAACTAAAACAGGCCAGTACGCAACAGGCGAACCGGAACTACAAAAACTAAAAGACAAACATAAGATTATTGATAAAATTTTAGATTACCGGGGTTTACAAAAGCTATTAAACACCTATGTTGATGCCCTGCCAAAATTAGTACACCCAAAAACAGAAAAAATACATACTTCATTTAACCAGGCAATTGCTGCCACCGGAAGGTTAAGCTCATCAAACCCTAATTTACAAAATATACCCATTCGTACAGCAGAAGGTCGTGAAATCCGTAAAGCATTTGTTCCATCAAATAAGGATAATTTTATTTTTTCGGCAGATTATTCCCAAATTGAGTTACGATTAATGGCGCACATGAGCAAGGATGAAAATATGATAAAGGCTTTTGCTGATGGTGAAGATATTCACACGGCAACTGCTGCAAAAGTATTTAATCTTAAAATAGAAGATGTTACAAAGGATATGCGTAGCAAGGCAAAATCTGCTAATTTTGGTATAATATACGGTATTTCTTCTTTTGGCCTGGCTCAAAACATGAACATAAAACGTAGTGAAGCTAAAGAGTTGATCGACAACTACTTTAAAACCTATCCGAAAATTCGCGAATATATGGACAAACAGATAGCATTAGCACGGGAAAACATGTATGTTGAAACCATAAACGGACGCAGGCGTTACCTCCCCGATATTAATTCGCGCAACGCTATTGTCAGGGGAGTGGCTGAACGAAATGCAATAAATGCACCAATTCAGGGTTCAGCTGCAGATATTATAAAAATAGCGATGATCAACATTCACAAAAAGTTAAATAACGAAAACTTTAAGTCAAAAATGATTTTACAGGTACATGATGAATTGATTTTTGATGTACCCAAAGACGAAGCTGAAAAGCTGAAAGCTATGGTTAACCATGAGTTGGAAAAAGCTATTAGTTTAAGTATACCTTTAATTGCTGATTCTGGAATGGGTAATAACTGGTTAGAAGCGCATTAGTGGTTAGTCATGGCGAGTCACAAGGCCCGGAAAATAGCCCACAAAGTGATATGACAACTTATCCGCCAAGCCGCTCAAAGCGGCTAGGCGGGTTTCAGATCGCATCTTCGTAATTTGCTCACTTACATCTTCTTTTTAAGAAGTTGTCATTAGTAGCGACAGCGAAGCCAATTAAAATTTTTTCATTATATTTGTTAAAAACCAAAACCATGACAAAAGAAGATCTTCATAAAATTGTAAAGCAATTTGTTTATGCCACTATCATGACATTTAAAGAATACCGTGGTATAAAAAATGAAGAACTTGTTAACGAAATAATTCAATCAGCTACCCGGATGAGCGCACAATGTCGTGAAGCCTGCGAAAATCAAGATGTAGAAAAAGCGAAGACAGAACTACATGGATGTAGTGATTTCCTAAGTGAGGTTTTATACCTGATGAATTTATTAGAACATAGCCGTACAATTGATGAAATAAACGTTGAAAACATAGTTCTGGAAGGCATTGATCTAAAACAAAAAATTGATAGTGTTTGTAAAAAATAAGGTTCCATTTTTTGAAAATATTCGGGGTTTGAATTTAAAATAAAATGAAAAAAAAATTACTTTTATTAATATTTACAAAATGAGTCAACCCTATACTTTATAAACAAAGTTCACACAGTTTAAATATGATAATTGAAGAATTGCCTACCCACAAAGGATATAATTTATGGGCAAAACATTATGAATCCAATGGAAACCCAATGACCGGTCTCGACGGTATGGTTTTCGAAAAAAACTTTCCCTTTCAGGATATTAAAAACAAAAAAGTACTGGATATTGGCTGCGGAACCGGTCGCCTTACACGAATCTTATCACAAAATGGCGGCATTGTTTCAGGAATTGATATTTCGGAACAAATGCTGAAAATAGCCAGAAAAAATGACCCTAAGAGTAATTACCAAATTTATATAGCAAACCGAGCTTTTCCTTTCAAGGACGACAGTTTCGATTTTATCACATCTAACCTCGTTTTAGAACACGTAGAAGACTTACTTTTCTTTTTCGGTGAAATTGTCCGTATAAGTAAAAAAACCAGCGTTATTTATATTTCAGCAATGCACCCTGCTATGTTGCTAAAAGGTACACAGGCAAATTTTAAAGATCCTGAATCAGGAAAAGAGTTCAGGCCCAAAGGATATCCCCACCAAATAGCTGATTTCGTGCAAAATATGAATACATCAGGTTTACTTATTAAAAAAATGAATGAGTACAAAGGAACTGAAGAATTAATAGCCCAATTCTCGAAAGCAGAAAAATACAAAAATTGGCCAATGTTGGTTACTTTTGAACTGAAGAAAATGTAATAAAACTAACATATTTATTTTAACCAACAATCCCCAAAAACAGGGTTCGTCATTGCAAATGAAACGAAGGAATCCCTTTCTACAACAAAAAATCGTCATCACGAACCATAGCGAAGTGCCCATTCAATGTTCACTCTGCAGTTAATTTTATAACCACAATATTTTATACTACAGCCTTTATAGTTAAAGTATCGGGATTTTCTTAAAACCTTTGCTATAAAATTTAGTCAGACCACATCGTCCAACTTCTACCCGAAACTTCCACCCGGAAAGTTTCCAGGCATCCACGATCGGCAAGCGTAACATAACAAGTTTTTCCATCAGGGCCACCAAAAGCAATATTTGTTACATTTTTTCCTTTCAGGGTAATTTCCCTTATTAATTTTCCTTTGGGTGAAAGTACGGCAACGGTACCTTTTCCATAACGGGTGATGTATAAATTACCTTCAATATCGCAACGCATACCATCCATACCAAAATCATTAAATTGATAAAATAACTGTTTATTTGATATTTCTCCATTATTTGATAAATTGTAAACCCAAACTTTTTTTTGAATGGATTCATTTACATATAGTTTTGTGTTTTCAGGTGATACCTCTACCCCATTGGTTGTACCCATGGAATCTTCCAATAAAACAAATACTCCTTTATTTGTCACCTTCCATAAGCGCCCGGTACTATTACCCCAGTTTGGATCACTGGCATAAAGTGTACCATCATCAGCAATGGCTAAATCATTTGGTTGGTTTAAAACAGTATCGTGTGCGTATACCTCAAGGTCTTTGGTTTCAATATTTACTTTAAGTATGTTATGGCGCTTATAATCAGCAATAAACATATTGCCATTTTTATTAAAACGTATACCATTTCCAATACTCTCTTCAGGAAGCGTTACAAACAAACCTGCTTTACCTTCGGGCGATATTTTACCAATTGTACCTTGTTCAGAAAAATTAACTGCATAGATAAAACCTTCTTTATCAACAGCAGGCCCTTCTATCCCATTGGTAAATATACTATCCGGAACAAAATCTGAAACCTCATACAGTCTTTGATTTGCAACGTTTCCACACGAAAACAAAAAAAACAGCAATAGCAAGCCAAAAACCCCGAATATATTATTCATTATTTTGTGAAAATTTATTTCTTTTTTAATAATTTTTTAATTTTTTCTATAAGTGTTTTGTATAATTCTTTAGGTAATCCACTTGTAATTAAAAAAGTATTTATCAGCAACCGTTCTTCTTTTTTCATTTTTCCGTCTGCCATAAGCATTTGAACCGCTTCGGCCAATAAAACAAGTACACTCTCAGTAGAAAGCACTTTATGCACTTTTTGTAATAAATGGTACACATATTCATCTTTGTTACCGTTCCTTTTAACATAATCCATGGTTTCAATCAGTTCATCGGCAATATTAGAATATTTTCCGATGATAGCATGTAAGGAGCGTTGCTCATGCTCATCTAACTCACCATCGATAATTGCCATATACGTCATAGCAGCAATTAAGGCTTTTGCATAAAGCTTACCAGCCTCCTGAAACTTTATTTCCTTTTTTTGACCATCAAGTTTGACTAATTCTTTTAATGTAGTATTGTATGACGACCCGCATGCTTCACATTGATAGAATGTATCTAAAACTTTTATTCGAAAAAGGGGTTTGTTAAAAACCGTAATAAATTCTTCAAAATTCTTTAAAAACATATCATCTCCACAAACAGGACAGGTGTCAGGTAAAACTTCACCACTTTTATCATTTTCCTTAATAATAACTCTTCCAACTAAAATAGACATTTTTTTGTTTTAAATTTAGGATAGCTAATTTATGAATTTTTTTTTAAATATGCTTAAAACAAAGTTTTAAACCAGGGCAATTGGGTTTAAAAATACTGAATATTCAACACTTTCAGTGTTGTGTCAGCTATTATTATCATACCACGGGTTACACCCGCGGTTATTTATATTAAATCCTTTCAGGATTTTAAAATATTTTAACTGTAATAATAACCATGGGTTTTACCCATGGTACATAAGGAATAGCAATTTGAACCCATTCAGGGTTCAAATTTTAAACCCGATTGCCCTGAGTTTTAAACGTCGCACATTCTTATTTAAAATAAAATTACTATTAGATAATGGATCGTAAAGCATCCAAAAAATAATCTATTTCACTCTTCGTATTATAAATATGA
Source organism: Bacteroidota bacterium (assembly GCA_039714415.1). GTDB lineage: Bacteria > Bacteroidota > Bacteroidia > Bacteroidales > NBLH01 > NBLH01. Next base: position 3,977 of record JBDLJL010000060.1, on the reverse strand, counting down.
ATTGAAACCCTGATATATTCCACATTATTTTGTGTGCTCACAGGAACTTCAATATTAAACTGATCGTATAATTTCAATTTTATTGACTTTCCATCAATATGCTTTGGCAGCGGATGCGCATACATTTGCATGTTTTCCGGAATTTTGTTTACAATCGGTGGTGTTTTTAAAATTTCCCCCAAACCTTTTTGTACATAAGAAAGCAGTTTATAAATATTCTTTTTAACAGAGAGCTTTACATTTTCATGATGAAAAAAAATAGCAGCAGGAACACTTAAAAAAGCCGCAATATCTCTTGTTCCCTGGTATTCAAATTCATCAATAAAAGCAGAATCAGACAAAAATTCATCCCTGCCCCAACTTATCAAAAAAGGTTTTAACATATCTTGCTTTTCTTTGCGAACATACAAGAAAGCAGCTCCTTTTGGTGCCATTAGCCATTTGTGGCAGTTTCCCGTATAAAAATCACATCCGAGCTTATCTAAATCTAAGGGAACTTGCCCGGGAATATGGGCACCATCAATAATGGTAATAATTCCTTTTTTTCTGGCTTTATCAATAATTTTTTGCAAAGGCAATAATAAAGCTGTTGAAGAAGTAATATGACTAAGAAAAATAACCTTTGTTTTATCGGTAGCATTTTTCCAAAAATTTTCAACAAATTTATCTTCACGAATAGGTAATGATATTTTTGCACGGATATAACTTGCTCCTTTTCGCTCACAAATAATTCGCCACATCCTATCCATTGCCCCATATTCCAAATTAGTAGAAAGTACTTCGTCGTCCTCCAATAATTTGAGCGAATGGGATACGATATTTATTGCGTATGTGGCATTCGCAACGAAAACAAGATTATTGAAATCGCAGCTGACATAGTCTGCAAGGGCTTTACGCGATTCATATAATAAATCACCATGTTTTCTTCCCAAAAACTCAACAGGTTGCTTTTCCAATTCAATTTGCCAGTTTTGATAAACATCCATAACTGGTTTTGGACATGCACCAAAAGAACCATGATTAAGGAAAGTAACTTCCGGATTTAAATAAAATAATTTTTTTAACAATTCCATGTAACAAAAATAAAAGACTATGCGATAAATTCAAAAATTGGTTATTTTTGCATTTGGTCATGTCACAAACAAAACAAATAACGGGGATTATACTTTGCGGAGGCAAAAGTAGCCGTATGGGACAAAACAAAGCACTGTTAGAAATTAACGGAAAGTACATTATATCTTATGCTATTGAAATGTTGCAACCATTTTGTGATGAAATTATAATTAGTACCAACACTAAAGAGCTTGATTTTTTGGGACACAAAACCGTTAAAGACATATACGACAATATTGGCCCAATTTCGGGTATATTTAGTGCTCTGCTAAAATCCAAAAACAATAAAAATGTAATTTTAAGTTGTGATACCCCATTTATCAACAGCTTGTTGATTACCGAAATGTTTTCTTATTTGCATGATCATGATATTGTAATACCAGAATTTAAAGGTTATCTCCAACCCATGACCGGTGTATTCAAAAAAGATGCATTACCGGTTATTAGCCATGAAATTCAAAATGGAAATTACATACCACCGCGAATTTTTGAAAAATGCAATTTGAAAAAATTCAGAATAGATGAGAGATCAATGTTTTATCATGAACATTTATTTTTCAATGTAAACAGCCCTGAAGATTATAGCAAAGCTCAAGAAATTATGAAAAACATAAAGGAGTGATTGGGTTTTTATTATACTTTTGGCCTCATAGAGGCTATTTAATTAAACTATAAACAAATGAAGGTTAACGTTTTATTTTTCGGGATTTTATCAGAAGTTACTGGTAAAAACACATTAGAACTAGATGATATTGAAAACCTAAGGGCTTTAAAATCTTATTTATGGAAAACCTTTCCGGGATTAAAAGAAATGGATTACCGTTTTGCGGTTAACAAAGAAGTTGTTGATGGAAAAGTAGAGTTTAAAAACGGTGATGACGTTGCCCTTTTACCACCTTTTGCAGGAGGCTGAGGTATTTGATTGAATATTGTTTATTGATTATTGCCTATTAAAAAAAGCAGTTTTCGTAATGAATATATATAGTTTATGCTGAATTTGCCAAAGCAAAGCATACATATTTTAAACAATATTTAATAAGCAACCAGCAATCTTATATCTTTATTTACAATAAATTTCTGAACTATTTGAACCAGGTCAAATTAACATAATAATTACTTCAATAAACAATTATCAATATTCAATAATAAAATGATTAACAAAGATATATTAATACAAGGCCCAATCAAACAGGATTTAGTAAACCAAATTATTGCTGAAAACAATCAGGGAAACATAGGTGCTCAATCCATTTTCCTTGGGCAAGTTAGAAACGATATTCTGGAAGGTAAAAAAGTATTAGAAATAGATTATTCTGCCTACGAAGAGATGACAAAAGCTGAAATGGATAAAATCTTCGCGTACATCATATCTAAATACGACGATATACAAAAGGTATACGTAAAACATTCTGTCGGAAAGGTAAAAGCAGGGGAACATTCGCTTTTTGTATTTGTCGCAAGTGGTCATCGCCGACAGGCATTTAAAGCAGTTGAAGAAATTGTAGATTTAATCAAGGAAAAACTTCCGGTTTGGAAAAAAGAAATACTTGATGATGGCGGACATGTTTGGACAGAGAATTAACGCTGGGCAAAATTTCTGAAAGGGAATAAAGGTACAACACTTTCCATTACTAAGTAGCCAAGTTTTTAATTTTGTTTTTATATAGTATTTTTAAAAGCCAAATTTTCAATTTGGCGGTGTTTGTTTCTTGCAATCAATTATCAGTAAGCAAGTTGCCCTTTTTGAATTTAGCTTTTGTTGTACACCGTGCCTTTATAGTCTTAGTTTTTTTCTTTCTATCCGTTCTCTCGCCTCTATTAGAGTTTCATGCAGTTTTGCTTCTAAAATCTCTTTCGGTGGCAATTATGTCTAATACTCAGCCACCATAATTCCATCTTTGTGCATTTCAAGAAGTTCAATCTGTTCTTTGCTTGCAACAGCACAAAGAATTAATCCAATTGGCGGGTTTTCTCCATCTTGTTTTTCATATTTATCCAACCATTTTAGATACAGCTCCATTTGTCCTTTGTATTTTGCTTTAAACTTGTCAATTTTCAACTCAATTGCTACCAATCTTTTCAATTTTTGATGATAAAACAACAAGTCTAAATTGTAATCATCTCCATCAATTATCATTCGTTTTTGCCTTTCCACGAATGTAAATCCATTTCCAAGTTCAAGAATAAATAACTCAAGTTCTTTCAAAATTGCTGCTTCCAAATCATTCTCCAGGTAACCGTCTTTGAGCTCCAAAAAGTCAAGTAAATATGGGGCTTTGAAAACGCCTTTATCAATCACTTTGCTTTCAATAAGCTGAATATCTGCATTTTCAATTCTCTCGTAAACTTTCTTTTCAATTTGTTTTCTTAATTCACGAACACCAAATGACATATCATATGCAAGCTTACCATAGAAGCCTCTTGCAAGCTGCTCCTTTATAGGTATAAGTGCTAGGAAATGAGACCATGACAAATGTCGTGACAGTGTAACGACATTTTCAACGTCAAGATATTTTTCAGCAAATTGTATCATCCTCCTCACGAAGTTATTTGTCTGCATCTCTTCTAGGTGAACAGCAAATTGCTTAGGCAGGATTCTCACCTGCTGGAAAACCTCAGCATCGTGGCACACCAACGCTGAGTGTATGCGTAGTGGTAGATTTCGGAGCTTCTCGCTATCAAACCGAGATGAAGTTGATGCGAGCTACAAACCTTGATATTTACTACTTTCCCAGCCATTACGTATGACACATTATTCTCAACAGTTTTTTTAATTAATCTACTAGTATCCAAGTAACCTCATCTAAAACAGTTTCAGTTTTACCAGCAGTAGTGTTAATAATATTTTGTCCTTTCTTTAGTTT
>JBDLJL010000059.1:0-29868 GCA_039714415.1 Bacteroidota bacterium | reverse complement strand
ATGCCCTATGGTTTTGATCCTAACGATCATAAAATAAAAATAGATAATCTTGAATATCCCTGGGATAAATATGCAAATTGTATCCCTTATGTTTATGCCGGAGCATTTTTACCCAACTCAGGTTTATTTATTGATTTACTATTCAAAAGTATTGCAGAATTAAAAAAAGAAAATAAGTTTAATGAAAACATAAAGTTATTTTTTTTAGGTACAGGAAATTATTCGCATAAATCAATTACTGATTATTCTCAGGATCACGGAATATCGGATTTTGTGGTTGAAATACGAGACCGATTTCCGTATTTACATATTTTAAATTACTTATCAGCAGCAAAAGGTGTGTTGTTGATAGGAAGTACTGAAAAACATTATACAGCATCAAAAACGTACCAATCATTGTTAAGTGAACGTCCTGTTTTTGCTGTTATGCATGGTGAAAGTAGCGCTGTTGACGTTTTTAAGGAGTGTAATGCTGATGATTTTTTAGCTAAGTATGATGAAAATGGGAATGAGGATATTTTTAAATCTTCAATTGAGAAAAGTTTTAGCAAGTATATTCAATTTGAATCTGAATATAAGATTGATTTGAACAAACTTGAAAAATATTCTGCGAAAAAGTCTGCGGAAGTATTAAAAATTGGAATTGAAAAAGCAATCCGATGAAGAAATTAGCCATTATAACAACCCATCCAATACAATATAATGCACCCTTGTTTAAATTAATTTCTGAAAGGGGAAAAATTGAAATAAAGGTGTTTTACACATGGGAACAATCAAAAGAGAGGGTTTATGATGAAAAATTTGGACGTGAAATAAAATGGGACATCCCACTTTTGGAAGGATATGATTATACTTTTGTAAAAAACATATCAAAAACACCTGGTTCTGCTAAATTTTATGGAATAATTAACCCAACCTTGATTCAGGAAATAGAAGAATGGCAAGCAAATGCAATTTTAGTTTTCGGATGGAATCACCATTCGCATTTCAGGGCAATGCGATATTTTAAAAAAAACACACCAGTATTCTTTAGAGGCGATTCTACATTATTGGATGAACAGAAAGGCATAAAAGAAATATTAAGACGTATTTGGCTTAGTTTTGTGTACCGTTTTATTGATCGGGCATTTTATGTTGGTAGCAACAATAAGCAATACTATTTAAAACATGGGATAAAAGAAAAACAACTTGTTTTTGCACCACATAGTATAGATAATGAGCGATATAAGGATAACAATAGTCAATATTCAGATAAAGCAAAAGATTGGCGGAAAAAGCTAGGTTATGCTGAAAGTGATATGGTGATTCTTTTTATTGGTAAATTTGAACAGAAAAAAGATCCCTTATTGCTTATTGAAGCTGCAAAACAATTGTCTCATTACAAATTTCTATTTGTTGGTAATGGAGAATTGGAGAACAATTTAAAAGAACAGGCCATGGATTTAAAAAATGTACAGTTTTTACCATTTCAAAACCAAAGCCAAATGCCTGTTGTTTACCGATTGGGCAATATTTTTGTATTACCTTCAAAAGGACCTCATGAAACATGGGGCTTAGCAGTTAATGAAGCTATGGCCTGTGGGAATGCAATTTTGGTTTCTGACAAAGTGGGCTGTGCCTTGGATTTAGTGAAAAATGGGGAAAATGGTTATATATTTGGATCAAGAGATGTTATTGATTTACAGGATAAAATTGGTTTACTTGAAAACAAATATTTAGAGTTTGGGAAAGTGTCTGTAAATATTATTAAAGAATGGAATTTTGTAAAGATAGTGGAGGAGTTGGAAAGTAGTTTTCTTGAAAATGGCAACACAATGTAGGAAGCTTCATATATATGGCTGAACAATATTGATTATCTTCGTTAAAACAACTAAAGCAATTGATAAATTGCAACGTTTAATTTTACATCAAATTTGTGAAAAATGATTTCCAATAACCGGGGAATACTATATTTAGGTCCTGTAATTCTGGTGATTATATTATTCTCAGTTACAGGATTACCCTTTTATTCAGTATTAGGGGTGGGTCTTTTTCTGTTTTTTGGTTTAAAGTTTTATTTTGACTTAGGGAAAACTATTGAGATTAGGGATTTGATCATTTTAATAGCCTTATTACAATGGATTATAGGACCTGTATTAAAATATAATCTTTCACCCGAGGATATTTTCTACTTTATGGCAGTTTCTGAAAAAGAATATATGAGGCTGGCATTTCCTGCTGCACTATTTTTTATTGCAGGTTTATATTTTCCTCTGTTCTACAAGAAATTAAACTCAAAACAGCAATTAAACAAAATATATTCTATTTTAAACAGGCATCCAAATATTGATCTTATTTTAATAGTCATTGGTGTTCTTGCTGACATTTCTGAAGATTTTATGCCGGATAGCTTAAAGTTTTTTATGTTTTTGCTGGGTGGTTCACGTTTTATTGGATTGTTTTTTCTTGTACTTAATAATAGAAGTTTCAAATGGCCAATTTTTGGATTTGTTATGATATTATTGTTTGCAAGCACTATACGCCATGCTATTTTCCATGAACTTATTCTTTGGATGGTATTTTTATTTATCATCATAGCATTTTTATACCGGTTTAGGGACAGGCAAAAATTGGCATTTCTTATACCAATAATAGTTTTAACCATTCTTATTCAAACCGTTAAATTTTACTTTAGGCAAGAAACAGGGAAGTTAACGGGAACCTTTGATAAGGCAGAATTGTTTACTGAAATGATTCAAAAAGAATTGGTTGATCAGGAACATCTGTTTACTACAATCAACTTTGAGGCATCAATTGACCGGATCAATCAGGGCTGGATTGTTGCCCGTATTATGAGATATACACCGGATTTTGAACCGTTTGCAGGTGGTGAAACAATAATCACAGGGATCAGGGCGAGCCTGATACCTCGCTTTTTGGATCCGGATAAACCAAAAGCCGGAGGTCGTGATAATTTTACACGTTTTACCGGGAAGTTAATAAGTGATAATACATCTATGGGTTTAAGCCCACTTGGCGAAGCTTATGCCAATTTTGGGATAAATGGGGGTATTATATTTATGTTCCTGTTGGGTCTGTTTTATAATTTTTATCTATTTATGCTTTTAAGGCTTTCAGATAAATACCCATCTCTTATTTTATGGATACCATTACTGTTTTTGCAAGTTGTAAAAGCTGAAACGGATTTTGTTGTTGTGCTAAATCATTTGGTGAAAGCTTCCATTGTGGTCGCGTTATTGATTTTTAGTTTCAGAAAATTTTTTGGAATCAGAATTTAATCTCTTTAAAATGAACCTAAGCTTATTTTATCGCTGCCCTGCCCCCGAATACCACAGCATTGAACAACTATTTGATACTATTAGCAGTAATTATCCTGTTGATGTACAATTAAAAAAAGTTTATGCAAAGCAAAAAAGCAAAGGGCTAACAAAAAGGATTCTAATTGGGTTACATGCAAGAAAAAACCAATCAGAAATTAATCATATTACCGGGGATATTCATTTTATTGCACCTTTTTTATGCAAGCAAAAAACCATACTCACCATTCATGATATTGGTAGCATTAAGTCAGGCAATTTTATGAAAAAATGGCTATTTAAGCTTTTTTGGTTTAGTATTCCTGCAAAAAGTGTGGCCTATATTACCGTGATTTCTGAATTTACCAAAACCGAGTTGATTAATTACATTAAAATTGATCCTGCAAAAGTTGTTGTAATCCCAAATTGTATTTCACCAATTTATCAATTTGTTGAAAAAGAATTTAATACTGCAAAACCTATTATTCTTCAAATAGGAACCAAAGAAAATAAAAACCTGAACCGTTTAATTGAGTCGATTAATGGTTTAAGTTGTAAGCTGGTTATTATAGGTAAATTAAGTGAAAGGCTAAATCATTTACTTAATATCAATAGTATAGAATATGAAAATCACTTTAATGTTGATGAAGAAAAATTATTGAGGCTATATCACGAGTCAGACATTGTAAGTTTTATATCAACTTACGAAGGTTTCGGCTTACCTATCCTTGAAGCAAATGCAGTTGGGCGGGTAGTGATTACATCGAATATTGAACCAATGAATACGGTTGCCTATGATGCTGCATACAAAGTAAACCCTTTTAATGTTGATGAAATCAAAAATGGAATACTAACCATTATTAAGGATAGTTCATTAAGAAAAAAGTTAATTGAACAAGGTGTTGAAAACGCAAAGAAATACAATGCGAAAACTATTGCTGAACAATATGAAAGTCTATATTATAAACTGAATAATGAATAAGAAAAAAATACTCGTGTTCATTGATTGGTTTCTGCCAGGCTATAAGGCGGGTGGGCCAATACGCTCCATTGCAAATCTTACGGCCCATTTATCCGTCGAATTTGAGTTTTTAATTATTACCCGTAATACTGATTATCTGGAAAACAATCCATACCCTACTGTAAAAGCCAACCAATGGGTAAATTTTTCTGAAGGCATAAATGTATATTACTTTTCAGATGATAAGTTGAATATTAAAAACCTTAAAAAATTAGTTTTTAGTACAAAATTCGACATTGCCTATATTAATGGTATTTACTCTTTTTATTTTTCTTTACTTCCGGTATATCTATTAAAAAAAACCAGTAAAAAGGTGATTGTTGCTTCGCGTGGGATGCTATCAGAACATAGTTTTAGCAGCAAAAATCTTAAAAAGAAGATATTTATCTTTTTTGTAAACCTTGTTAGGTTTTATAAAAATATATATTTTCATGTTACTAATGATCAGGAGAAAATAGAAGTGTCAAAATTGATACATCGTTCTAATGGATTTATGATTGCACCAAATTTACCTCCCCAAATAATTGATAAAAAACCTGCAAAGAGGATTAAAAAAAAAGCTATTCTTAAATTAGCTAGCATTGCCCGTATTTCAATTGAGAAAAACACTCTCTTCGCATTAAATATATTGGCAGAAGCAGGTTATAAAGGAAAAATTAGTTTTGATCTTTACGGATCTGTTTATAATCAAAAATACTGGGAAGAATGCTTGGAAATCATCAATAAATTACCCGACAATATAAAAGTAAGATACAAAGGCGAACTTGATAATCAAAAAGTTGTTGAAACCTTAGGAAAATATCATTTCAGCTTTTTACCAACTTTAGGTGAAAATTTCGGGCACAGTATTCTTGAGAGCCTTTTAGCGGGTTGCCCGGTTATTATTAGTGACCAAACTCCATGGACAGGGTTAGAAGAAAAAACTATTGGTTGGGATATTTCACTTAATGATAAAGAAAAATTTATAAAAACAATTCAATATTGCATTGATATGGAACAAGAAGAATATAACCAACTCTCAATCAACACTTATAAGTTTGCCAGGACATTTGTTAATAATCCTGAATTAATTGAACAAAGTAGAAAATTGTTTACTACTTAAAAATATTGCTTATATCAATTTGCAAATCAGGAAAAACATCAGGCGATATAGTTGTATCTTCGGTAAATGTACCTTTAAACTCATACTGCTTTTCTTTATTCAAAACAAATTTTTGAATTGTATTTTCATTAGGACGGGCAATCCAGTATTCTTTCACCCCTGATTTCTTATACAACTCATATTTATCCGTTAAATCACGTTTATGAGTTGATGGCGATAATATTTCAACAATTAAATCCGGTGCACCAATACAGCCCCTGTCATCTAATTTCTTGGGATCACAAACAACAGTAATATCCGGCTGCACAACATCATATATTTTATCATCGGTTATTTCATTATTTTTAGGTAAACGCACATCAAAAGGAGCCGAATAAACTTCGCATTTTTTATCCGAGAGATAATTATACAACATATTAAAAATACATCCCGATACTTTTTGATGCAAGCGTGCTGGCGCAGGTGTCATAAGATTAACAAAGCCATTAATAAGTTCACGGCGTTTATCGTCTAACCATGTTAAATAATCAGCATAAGTATACCGTTTGTTGTCATTTAATATAACATCCATTTTTTGTTGTTTACGGTTCTGTTCTTACAAATATACAAAATAATTTAATAGACTATTTGGCAACGCTCTTTGTTAAACATATAAATTTATTTATTTTAGCATTAAAATTAAAAACGTAAATAACTATGGCCACACTATTTACTAAAATTATTAACGGAGAAATCCCTTCTTATAAAATTGCCGAGGATGAAAACTTTTATGCTTTTCTTGATGTTTTTCCCATAGCTAAGGGGCATACTTTAGTAGTTCCTAAAAAAGAAGTTGATTATTTATTTGATTTGGATGATGAAACCCTGGGTGGTCTTCATATTTTCGCAAAAAAAATAGCAAAAGCTATTGAAAAGGTGGTTCCGTGTAAAAGAATAGGTACAACAGTAATAGGACTGGAGGTTCCTCACGCTCACCTTCATTTAATTCCCATTAATGGAATAAGCGATATGAATTTTGAAAAGCCAAAGCTTAAATTTAGTGAAGATGAGTTTAAGGAAATCCTGGCAAAAATTAAGGAAAATTTGGTTTAAATTCAGAAAATTGACTCCCGCCTAGCTTATCAAGCAATTATAGAAGTTTGTTGGTTTTGTGAGATATAACAAATAGTCATTTGACATTGGTTATTAGTCATTAATTATATGTGTAATTACCTAATGGCCAATGATTAATTTACTAATGACGGAGATTTAAATTGATTAGTGTGTTAAAAATATGACAAGGCAATTACCGGCAAGCAAGTATGTTCAAAATTAATTTAAATCCTTAGACCTAAAATAAGTATATCATCAACTTGTTTATATTTTTTGCCTTGCCATTCTTTTAAAGCAAATGAAAGAATCTCTTTTTCTTCTTCCATAGGAAACTTTTCTTTATTAATATGTAATAAAAGTCTTTGAAAATTCTTTTTAAGGAATTTTCGTCCTTTTTCACCACCAAACTGATCGATAAACCCATCTGAGAACATATAAATCTTGTCACCCTTTCTTAAGTTTAGTTCATTATTTTCAAAAGGCTTTTCAAAAGGATGATTACCAATAGGGCTGCGTGTTGCTTTAAGTATAGTTAAATCATTGTTCCTGATAAGAAAAAGAGGATTGTTTGCACCGGCAAAATCCATCTCTAGTGTTTTATCATTGATTACGCAAATTGCCATGTCCATACCATCACTGGCTTTCACCTTCTTTCCCCCTTCCTGGTGGAACGATCTTTTTATGAGCTTGCGCATTTTTTCAAGGATCTCATTTGCTTTATAAATTTGTCCCTTGCTTAATATATCATTCAAAAAGGAAATTCCAAGCACACTCATAAATGCCCCCGGGACTCCATGTCCGGTACAATCCGCAACGGCAATTATCGTATAATTGTTCAATTGTTTTAACCAGTAAAAATCACCCGAAACAATATCCCGGGGTTTCCAAAGCACAAAATGTTCATATTTACATTCATCAAATGCTTCTTTACTAGGCAGCAAAGCTTTTTGTATACGCTGAGCATAATTAATGCTTTTGGTAACTTCATTATGTCTGTGTTCTATTTCATTTTTTATTCCATCAATTTTTTCTTTTTCTTTATGAATGGCAAGACTGAGTTCCCAAAGCTTTTTGTTTTTTTCACTAAACTTTTGTTTTTCACTTTCTGAAATAACATTTTCTGCTACGGCTACTTGTTTATTTGCTAATTCAGGGTCTTGTTGTATTGTACCTGATTTTTTGGGACGGTTGGGAAATGAACTGTCTTGTTGTTTAAATTCACTGATAAGATAATTTTGTCGTTTTATTTCTTTGCCAAGATATTTCTTTTCCTTAGCAAAGTACTGAGCTATTTTTTTTATTCGTTTATTAGCACTTTTATTTTTTCTTTTGAGTTTGATAAATAAAAACAGGCTTAATATGAAAAAAAAGGCAACAATACCTGTTAAAATAATATGTGTAATATCAAATATCATTTATTTCTTAACTTGATTAATTTATAACTATGGTTAATTATACTTCGACAAGCTCACATAAAATCTATCAATAACCCAGTCTTTTAGGAGGGGGTTGAAAAACATACACCCCCCTTCCTTAAAATTTGGAAGGTTTTATTTTTAACCCAATCCCTGTTTTATTGTATGATTTTCCCTTCATTATCCAATTTTAAAATAAAGGTGTTATGTACTGTCCTGTCATATTTTCCACCGAAAAGGGTAAGGTTTGCATTGCTTAATGTAACAGCTCCTACTGACGATTCAGCAACATCTAAAATACTAAACCACCCGATATCGTTCTCAAAATTTGCCTGAAAATCTGTTTTCAGGATCATTGCTTTAACATTTTCCTTGTCGAATGTGGTCCGCCAGTCAAAATTATTTAATAAAGAATTTTCAGTCATAAAACCTGTAAAAATATATCCATTAGAAGTTTCAGTTACTGAGTTAAACATCCACGAAGCATTATTGACAAAAGTTTTAGACCATAAACCCACCCCTTCGGTATTAAGGCAAATAACATGGCTGCGGTATTCTAAATTAAAAAGTGTTGATGCTATTAAAATAAACTCCCCATTAGCGTTTTCATAAAATGAAAATAAATCAAAAATAGGCAAAGGAGAGCTGGAAAAGACTGTGCCTGTTGAAATATCAACAAAATATAACAGAGTTCGGTTAATTGTATCAGTTGCTTCCAAAACTAAATGGTCATGTGATGAAATATAAACATGATTAATTTCCACATTTCCATTTAATTTAAAATACCTGTCCGATACACGGGAACCTACGGGGTCATCATATACTGACATTTGGATAAGCGTAGTATCAACGAGCCACTGTTTCCATGATGAAATTACAGCAGTACTTCCATTCGATAAGGGAACGATTCCGTTGGCCGAGAATTGCGATAATTTGGGTAATGAAATGGTGTCGGTTTGGTAAAATATGGTATCTGTTTGGCGAACAATGTCGGTAAATTCACTGTGGTAAGAACCGTAATTTGTAAACTTTACCGATTTTAATACCATGTCCTGGCTTTCACCATGCATCATGTTGAGTAAAATTTCTCCCTGGTTGTTTTTTTGTAGCTCCAGTTTAGTAATATCATCATAAGTCAAATCCTGAATAATATATCCATCGGTATTTGTACTCCAAATTTTTGAACCATTTAGGTCGTAACCATTCAGTAAAGTTGAAGTACCGTCATTAACCAGAGAAACTACCTGGTTGTTTATGCTAATTGGCTGGGTATATATTTTTTCAGAATAGGTGACAGCTGATAATTCATTTGTTCCGGCAATTTCCGGGTTGTTTTTTTGACAAGAAAAGTAAAAAAAACTTAAAATTAGAACCGTATAAACTGAATATTTCATGTGTTTATTTTAAATTGTTTTTAATACTTTGATTTAACTTTATAAGCAAAATTGAATATAAAACCGGCTGATATTTCATAGGAATCCAAATAAAGATCGGGTAAAACATAGCTATTTGTAATGAACAAGTCTTTATCTACAAAACGAGATTTTGGGTTATTATATAATTCAAGTTCTTTTTTATATCTGAAATCAAGGTAGAAGTTAACTTTTCTTAACTGGTAAGTAAACCGTGCACCTGCAATTGCCGAAGGTCGATAATCATTACGTTCGGTTTCAGGCTCTATTTTCATATTATCACGTTCTCTCTTCAAATAAAAATCCAGGTCATCATTAACCGAGCCTGAAGTAGAATAATTATAACTGTAATTAGCTGAATAGGTATTTGTAACTTCCGCTCCTGCATAAATGGCAGGTATCCAACCGCTTCTTAAAGGGTAAGAAAATTTTAAATATAGAGGAACACTTGCTTGAATTGTAGACTCTGTATAGTTAAAATTAAGACCCTGGTACATAGGAATAGTCTGTGATAATGATAAAATACTTAAACCGGCACCAGAAGCTATCGAAACATATTTATTTAGATTCCATCCAAACTCAAGGGCGAAAGCTACTGCCTGTTTTGATTTAAAGGGTTGGTTATAATCTGCGGCATCTAAAACAGGATATACTCTTTCAACTATTGTCATTGCTATTGGAATTCCTATTTTTGCCCCAACATAAAATCTCGACCAGGATTTGAACTTTTTAAGTTCTTCACGAAAGGCATAGGGGTCATTTTTTTTACTTGCAATGTAATATGGGTTTTTTTTTAAAAAGTTAATCATTTGTTCTTTACCTAATTCAATTTCATCCATTTCGTAATATGCACCAATGAAGTATTTCATGGACTCCTTTTTTTGGACTCCTTTTATATTGCAATCATCAAAAACGGATTTCAAAACAGTTACAACACCTTTATATTTGCCTTCTTCATATAATTTCTGTGCTTTAACAATCCTATCATCACAGTCATTCGTTTGTGCAAAACTGCCATAGGCAATAAAAAAGAAACTAATCAACCAAATGAATCTATTTCTCATCATATTAAATTTTATTGTATCATTCGAATAAACGCTGGTTAAGCATCTATATATTAGTTTAATACGTAGTAACTAAATAACATTCTATTTTCATTTATCATGGAACATCTATATTTTTTCATATCTATGTTGTGTTATCAACTACACTGATATTTCAAGTAATTACTTACTATTAATTATTTACAGATTATCCTTTTCATATGGGACATTTTTACCAACCAACAGTTCCCACTCTTCTTTGGTAAATTCTCTTGATATCATAGATTTAACCTGATTTGCATAAATTTTATTGTCTTTTTCCCAAAAACGTATCGTATTATCTTCACATAGTCCATAAAGTCGGTCAGTTTTAGAAAAAAGTAAGTTTCTTACTTTTACATCATGGTCAAAAATTTTAATTGCATTCATGCTCATTGCTTTCAGGTTGTCAATATCCACACGTTTATTTTCTTTTGAAACAGATAATAACGAAGCCGATGAATTAAAATCAATTGAACTAATCCCGGAATTACTTAATAAATAATTTTGTCTGCTAAAATCTTTATTTGGATAAAAAATAAGGACACTTCCATTGTCAAACCCAACAGCAAGAATATTCTTATTGTCACTAATTCCAATTGAAATAGCCCTGGTTCCATCTCTTTTATCTAATAGAACTTGTTTCTCATTTGTAGTACCCCAAAGTATGATACTTCCATTATTTGTAGCCGCTAAAATATGCTCATTGTCAGCCATATACTTTATTGCATTAACTCGTGAGTCGGTTTTAATTGACTTTGATTGAGATTGATTTTCCTTTTTTAGTTTCCATATTCTGATTGTTTTATCTCGGCCGGCTGTTGCAAATTCGTTTTTGTCAGGATTTAAATCGGCGCTTCTGATCAGGCTTGTGTGCCCTTTAAGTTTGTATTTTTCTTTTTCTTTAATAAACACCAGTTTCTGTTCTTTATCTTCAAATCCAATTACTAATATATCTTTTGTTAAAAAATATGATGTATTTACCGGCACCTTACTTCTAAAAAGATGTGTTTGACTTATAATTTTTCTATTTTCTATATCATAAACTGCCACAGAATTGTTAATAGTATGCAGTATTAAGTTTGAGCCAGAAATATAAAATGAAATTATTTTTTCTTCCGTGATATCTAAAATATTTGATATTCCGTTGGCTAATAATGCATATCTAAGCGCGTTGTATATATCAGGGTGACGTTCTATTCCCCCATATTCATTATTAAACTTATATGCTTGAATTGCAAGGAGCAAATTAATTTCAGGATTTTCATAACTATTTTGGGCCTTCAAAGCTAATGCTCTTGCTAAAGCTAAATAGCTTAGGCTTTGGGCACTATCACTTGCAACTTCAGCCAAATTTTTTTGCTCTTCAGCCAGGACTCTTTGTTCATCAGCACGTTGCTTTTCTGTTTTCGCTTTTTTTGTCTCTTCTTTTGCTATTTGCGATTGTTCTTCGGCCAAAATCTGCATAAAAACAGCATACTCTTTAGCACTATCTGATTGTAATTTTGCTTTTAAAGCTTCATCTGCACTATTTTCGGCTTTTAGTCGTTCAAAATCAGCTAATTTGGTTGCAGAAACAGCTTTATTTCTTTGTTGCTCTGCAAATATTTTTTGTTGTTCTGTTAAGGCTTTTTGTTCTTCGGCGTATTTTTGTTGCAGAATAGCATTTTCACGTTCTTTCACTGCCCAGTATGTAAAGCCAGATAATACAATAATTATAACAAGTGAGGCTAAGAAATAGGCAAATCTGCGTAGGCGTTTTCTTTTTTCTTTTTGTTTAATCGCCTGTCTACTCTGTACAAGGTAATATTTAATATTCTCAGCTAAAATATCAGCTCTTGCCAGTTGTTTTTCAACCGGATCAAAGCTTTTATCGTATTTGGCTATCCAATATTTATTAGGGTTAAACTTTTTATACCATTTTTCAAAGTGTGTTAAAGTACCAAGTGGTAGCAAAAATTCAACTGATTTTTCATTGTCTAACCATCTTTGTAGTTGAATTTTAAAATCCTGGAAATCGTTATAATTTTCCTTTTCTTCTGTTTCCCAGAAACTAAGTAGTCCCCAATTTCTGATTAGGGCTTCATGGGTAATATCTAAAACAGAATTGGCAGGAAGGTATTGAGTTTCAATATCATCCTGAACAATATATGGCCTTACAAAATTATTATTAGGTAGCCTGAAAACATTCAATACCCCGCAAACAGTTTCGTAAGAGATATCTTCTCTATTGATAATATCTGTTATTTCCCTTAAACTAACACGGTTTCGTACTGCACGTCCCTTGTCTATTTTTGTGAGGGACTGAAACGCTACTTTAATAATTAGTTTGGCATCTTCTTCTGTAATATTTTCATCAGCCCAGCTAACTATTTCTGAATAATAAAAATAGGCTGTTTCATGTAAGATATTTGCATGAGTATTTAAAACATTGGATAGCTCAGCCTCACTATAGAACTTTTGTTTAAACTTATCCTGTAGCTTTATCCATTTATTAAATTCCTGCTGATCGTTTTCTGTCAGGTATTTTGTTTGTAAACCGGCTAATTTTACTAAATGCACCAGGTCCATTTCATCATCACCATTGTTAGCTACGCTCCACAGCTGGCTTAAAGTATGCTGGATAACTGGTAGTTGGTCAAACCCATCCTTTAATTCATTTATCAATGTTTCACTGAGTCGTTTTGAAATTTTTCCACCAGCAAGCATTGCAGGTTCTTCAATTACTTGTTGAAGTTCATTCCTCTGCAATCGTGGCACAAAAAATTGACTGTATCCAATAAATTCCGGCAATCCGGTAAAAGCAACACTTTGGCTGATAAAATCGGATCTCATTGTGAAGACAATATACACCGGCAGTTTTTCAACAATTGCAATACTGGCAGTTTCCAGCAAAACGTTAATGGTAGCATATGCTTCTTCAGAAGGAACTCCGTTAAGATAGTTTTCGGGGTTTGTGAAAAACTCTTCAAATTGGTCTGCCAAAATGAATAAATTGGCCGCTTTTGACTTTAATTCTTTTTTTTCTTCATTATCAGCATTTTGCCATTCATTGGAATCCTTATCAATATAGAACGATGAATCTTTATATAATTTTATAAGTGAAGAAAAACCAAGTTTTAGTTCTTCTTCCACTTCAGTATGCCCCATGTTCATATTTTCTGATAGGCTTTGTGCTAAATTTGACATGGGTGCACGCTCAGGTCTGAAATCGCAAATCAACCAGTTATTATACTCTGCATGAAAAAAACCGGCCCTGGCATTTGGAATTACACCAGCATATACTAAAGAAGATTTTCCATCACCCGATGCTCCGGTAATGATGGTTATTTTTTTTTCTTCAAGTTGCTTAATAATTTGCCTGATGTGCAAGTCTCTGCCTTTGAAGAATATTGATTCCTCTTCAGAAAAAGGCCTTAAACCCGGATATGGACAAGTTTTATTGCTCACTTATTTTAATTATTTACTGTTTAGCTGTTTTTATTTTATAGAATTAAGAACCTTATCAAACTGAACCTTTATTTCAATAGGTATTAACTCCTGAGAAACCACCTGTGATATTACTTTTGGTGCTTCAAATTCAATATTTTGATTGTCTTTGATAT
Source organism: Bacteroidota bacterium (assembly GCA_039714415.1). Classification (GTDB taxonomy): domain Bacteria; phylum Bacteroidota; class Bacteroidia; order Bacteroidales; family NBLH01; genus NBLH01. Next base: position 15,843 of record JBDLJL010000059.1, on the reverse strand, counting down.
TTGAATCACCAATAAACAAAATTGGCACGTTGGATGAAGCTCCACCCACTTTTTTCCATACCTGTTGGACAAAAGGTAATGCCCAGTCAGAAGCATATTTATAATATACGACAACCATTTTTGATTTGTTGATTTGTTGTATCACCAGTTCAGAATAATCTACATTGTCGCTTAAAGTGATTTCAATTTTTTTAACATCTATAACATCTGCTAACATGTCAATAATTTCATTTGACGAATCTTCATCTAATTCATTATATATAAAAAACAAATCAGCATCTTGTACATCGTATTGGTTTGCTTTTCCTGTGTACATGACAGCCCTAATATCTTCCACAAAAGATATAGCAGAATCCTTATTTGAAAAGATCATATTATGATGTATCCTTTGCCTGACTGAGCGTATAAACTCATCTTGGTCTTTCTTTATTTCCTTTTTTGAAATAAACTCGGGATGCCAGATAAATACTTTATAATTAATGTCACTTATATTGCTTCTTTTTTGTGCACTTACAAACTGAAAATCCTGTAAAAATGTATTTTCTCGTTCTAATTTTATGTCAATATGAGATCTTCCGAGCAAATGAATAGAACAATCAGCAACATTAATTAAATCATTTGTTTGATTTATAATCTTATCTTCACTTTCCAGTTCAGAAGGTTCCAGGCATAATACTTCCATTCCTGCTCTTTCAAGAACCTTTTCTAACAAGCCTTTTAGATGCATAACGTCTTCTGATACTTCAGAAATAAATACCTTGATTTTTTTTGTGTAAAAATCAAATAACATAAAATAAATTAAAAATTTAAAAACAATATACTAAAAGTGTACCAAACTTTATGTATTGAGTAGTTTAGTTATTTTTATTTATAGTTTTCATTAATGGTTATTGTATGGGTTTTAAAAAAGAAATTATTCCTTCAGGGACTAATAATTATTTAAATGGCATATATTTAAACACCTAATTACCTTGTATTAGTAATTGAAAAGTTTATGAAAAAAAATCCCGAACAACAGAAAGTTATCCGAGATAAAAAATATATTAGGTAACCTCTAAAAATCCAAATTTCTGCGTTATTCAAAATTTACAAGACACTCATTTACAGGAGTAAAATCTAGCCTTGAAGATTTTAAAAGCTTCCGCAGTAGTGGAGCAGGCGTCCATATTTGAATTTTTAGAGAACACCATAAGATACACCTAGGTGAAAATTATTTGTGTTTGTTGACCATCAGACATTTCGTAAAATTCACCAATAGTAATTATATCTTTTACTTCGTCAGACAAATCTTCTTTTTCCAATTTAAACATATCAACGGCCAGTTTGCATGCATATAATTCACCACCACCGGCAATAATCATTTCAATAAATTCATCAACCGGTGGAATGTCTAAATCTTCCATCTGCTTTCTCATCATTGCAGAAACGGCAGCCTCAATACCGGGAACACCACCTAACCATGTAGGGAAAGGAATTCCTCCAGGCATTGTCATTGCAGGATTACCAACTGTTGAAGTATGTAAACTGTTCATTTTCTTTTTAGTAATTGCATCAAGGCCAAAAAAAGTAAAGAAAAGTTTTGTTTCAATACCTTCCATAACAGCACCATTTGCCATTACTAAACCTGCATAAACATCTTCAATACTACCTTTGGCAACAATAATCAGCACCTTTTTTAAAGGATGTTTTTTTTCTTCGCTCATAATTATATTGTTTTAGATTTTTTAAACAAAAAAGAGCAAAACCATTTAGGTAATGCTCTCTATACTATTTTTTTATACGCAACTTGAAGGCTTGGGTACACCAGCTATTTTAGTTGCTTTTTTTAAGGGTGCACCAGGGAATAATTTATAAAACCCTTTAATATCTGTATGCCCTGATTTTCCAATCGCACGAATAGTTAAAGTTGCACCACTTGATACTTTTTCCCTGATAAACTCGAGTACATCATAGTGGGTATCAGTAAGTTCTACACCTTCTTCTTTTGCCATTTCTGCTGCTACTTCTTTATTCCATTGGCTTGCATCAGTCATGTAACCTTCATTGTCCATATTAACTGTTACTCCTGCATAAGTTTTTTCTGCCATAATTCTTTATTTTTAAAATGTTATAATTAAATTGTAATTTGTTTATTTATAATTAATCTGGTACTGGTTTAGTTCTTCGAGGTTCTTGTCTCTTGTTGCTGGTTGCAAGTTGTTAATTTTCAGCATGAAATAACAAGTAACCAGTTGCCAGGAACTAGTCTATTTTACTTTGCATTTTATTTTGAATAATGAAAGTCGGACTTTATGTAAAAACACCAACTTTACTTATTAAGTGATTTTGATAATTTCTGCATAAATGTTATCATAAAACCTATACTACGTTTCATTTCAGGTGAATTCATAGCACGGAAAGCTTTCCACATTGAATACTCCTTAACATCCTTGGTTTCCATACTTTTATATACCAATAAGCTATTATTCATCGTTTCTAACATATCAGGTTGGGTCATACTTTTTACTGTTTCCATCATAGTTACTACATTATCAGCCAATGCACTTACATCCGCTGGTGTGAAGTGCTCAACAATATTGTCCATAATTTTAACGGCTTCACCAAAGAATGCAAAATATCCTTTTTCTTCAAACTCGGTCATTTTTTGAATAGCATCTACTCCAACCTGATTTATAATAGGTGTTAAATCCTTCATTAAATCATTTGCACTTTCAAGCATTTCAAACATTTTATTAAATGTTCCAATATTCCTGACAAAGCGTATTAAAAGATTATTTAAAGCTTCGTAATCAAGTTCAACACCTGCATTATCTAAAGTTTGAACTGTGTTCGTAAAAACATCTTTTCCAATTATTGATAGATCGTCAACTAAATCTGTGACCTCCTCTCTTTTAAGTCTTTGTGTATTTATTTCCGAAAGGACCATATCCAGTTTTTGATTTATTTCATTTATTTGTTCCTGCATATTTATTTCTGCCATGATTGATCTTTTATTAAATTATTAAAGGGAACTTCTAAGTTGAGTCCGTCCAGAATGTTAAACTTTTTAGATTTTGCCACTGGGTCTCTTTTTGAAAAAACAACAATTTTGTAGACACACTAATTAGTTTCAGATCTAAAGCTAAGTGTCGGATAAGAAAACGTCAAGAATAAGGCTTGTGAAACCTTGAAAATAGTGAGTTTACTTTTGTAAATGATCTTTTTCAAGGTGAGCATAACGCAATTATTGGCGTTTTCTTGCTGACACTAAATATCATGCGTTTTTTTACCAGCCATTGTCATATGGGCATCAATGGGCATTTCTTTGCCTTTTAGCAAAATGTGCCAGTATATCCAACGGAACAGTAATTTACCATAATGGTTCATTCTGGTTTCTTTTAATAAACCAAATGGTCCAATTCCAGGGAATGGGAAATAGCCTGGTAAAGGCTCAGTATCATAATTAAAATCAATTAATGCACCTTTTCCAAAACCTGTTTCGATATAACAGTTTGAGTGTCCATCAAACTTGGCTGTATAAGGACGACCTTCAATGGCACACATCATGTTTTCAAAAACAATTTCAGCAGCAAAATGCACAACTGATCCTGCCTTTGAAGTAGGAATATTGGCTGCATCGCCAAGAATAAAAATATTATCGAATTTGTCTGATTGTAACGTATACTTGTCTGTTAAAGCAAAGTCCATATCATCACCTAGTCCGCTACGGCCAATCATTGGGTCGCCCATGTGTACAGGAATGGTTACCAGGCAGTCAAAAGGAACTTCTTTTTCATCGTAAGAAACGATTTTTTTATTCTCATTATCAACCTTTTCAATATAGAAATCAGGAATAATGTTAATGTTTTTTTCCTTTAGCAAACCTCCCAATACTTTTGATGCCCTGGGCTTGGTAAATGCTCCAGACATGGGTGTTACATAATGTATGTTCACTTTATCGCGCATTCCTCTTTCAACAAAGAATGCATCGGCAAACATTACAAACTCAAGAGGTGCCACCGGGCATTTAATTGGATTTTCAGCTATATTCAGCACCAAATCTCCACCTTCCCATGTTTTAAAGAAATCTGCTAAAGCAGATGATCCTTCAATTGTGTAATAATCAAATACATTTTTTCTCCAAAGTTCTCCTTTTATTCCTGGTGTTTCTTCAGGGAAAATTTTGGTTCCGGTGGCAATAATCAGATAATCATAATTTAATACAACTCCATCTGACAATAATACTTTATTATTCTCTCCATCTACCTTATCAATCTCAGCATAAATTAAATTTACACCATAAGGGATAAAATCTGCTTTCGGTTTGATAACATCCCTTTTTTTATACATCCCAAATGGAATAAAAAGAAAACCGGGCTGATAGTAATGAGCTTTGTACTTATCGATAATGGTTATGTCCCATTCGTCTCTGTCTAGCTCTTTTCGCATTTTATTTGCCATGATAGTACCGCCTGTTCCGGCACCAAGTATTACTAACTTCTTCATATTTATAAATTAATATTAAGTATTAAATTTAATTTTCCCATTTATTAGCGATAATATTTTCTTTAAAACATACCTCTGTAAAGGGTTTTAAGTTATTCAATAATTAAAACATTTAGATATTTTGTTATTTATTAATAAAACGCTACAAAACTATGCATTATAAATATCAATGACAAAAAAATAGTATAAAAAACATTGATATAAAACAATGTTGAATAGCATATTTGTTGGCAAACATTATTTAAATATTACTTTTGTTAACAAAACACTATTTAATATTTAACCCTATGGCAAAGTATAAACAGGCAAATAATTGTAAAACATGTCCTTACAAATCATACTCTTTAACTAAATTACATGAAAGTGATGTTGACCTTATTCAAAACAGTTGTTTAATTGTAAATTTTAAAAAAGGCGAAAACATTTGTAAACAAGGCACTGAAGTTACACATGCCCTATATCTTGCAAAAGGTTCAGTTAAACTCTTTATTGAAGGGAAGAACAAGAACCTTATTTTAAAATTGGTAAATGAAAGTAAGTATATAGGCCTGCAATCTTTATTTGGTGATCGTATTTACAATTATACCATTACAGCTCTGGAAGATTCTCAGGTATGTATGATTAATGCTAATATAATACTGGATTTAGCAAAAAATAATGTTGAATATTTATTTGAATTGACTAAGAACATAAGCGATGCTACTAATTTTGTCTACAAAAAAATTATTGATATAAATCAAAAACAATTAAGGGGTCGGTTAGCTGATGTTATGTTACATTTTTCAGAAAATGTTTTTGAAAGTGATCGTTTTGAGTTAAAACTAACGAGAAAAGAAATAGCTGAATACTCTGCCATGTCAATGGAAAATACGGTAAGGATATTAAATGAGTACAAAAAAGATGGTATTATTGGAATTGACGGACGTATTTTTACAATAAAACAACCTGAGATATTAAGAAAAATTGGTGAACTGGGTTGATGGTTAAAAAAAAATGTTAGGTTTGGGAATGTGAAAATGAGTAGATGTGAAGATTTGGAAGTGGTGTTTTAATCAAATAGGGATACAAAAAATATCGGTGTTGGTTAAATCTGTTGATGAGTGGGCTGTCCGAAAAGTATTTATCTAAGATTCTCAGCAACTTTGCACCCCGCCCCTAAAGGCGAAGTTGCTGAAAATCAGGGCTCCCTTTAGGGTTTGGGGTAAAGACTGATTCTCAAATTTTACTTTATGTCCCTTTTCGGAGTGAACTCAAAATTCAAGTACTTACAAATTGAAAGTTAACTGTAAAATAAGGCAGGGCTACCTCTTATTTTTGAAAAATATAAATTATTTATCGTTTATCGATAAAAAATTATTAAATTTGCCGCATTAATTAACCTAAGTATTGTTTTTATGGTCGGCAAATATCCCTTCATCAAAGCTGTTTCTGTAATATTACGTATTATTTGGTATCTGCAATGGATTTTTTTAGCTGTTGTTTTAATAGTGTCAATTTTAATTGCAACAAATAGTTCATTAATTGATATCAATAAAATAAATGGTTTTAATATTAAGTTTGCAAGGATAGATATTCAAAACAGCTCTTCAAATATTGATAACTCGCAAAATGATATGTATTTGTCAAATGGTGAAGGTAGACTTCATATAGAAAACACCGATCATAAGTTTATTTTTTTCCGGTTATTTAGTGTTTTTATTGACACCTTACTTTATATATTCATAATTTATTCGCTTCAAAAAATATTTACAAGCTTAAAAACCGGGATTTTTTTTGTAAAACTGAATGGTATTTACATAAAGCAAATGGCCTATGCTGTTTTGGGAATAGCTCTTCTACCGAAACTAATTGATTACTTCATAAATATTCATATTGCCAAAACACTGGATATAAGTGGCGTAATGTTCAAAGCCCGGTTTGATTTTGACTATCGTACTATTTTTTTAGCATTGCTCATTTTCGTGATTGCAAAAGTATTTATAAGGGGAACTGAATTAAAAGAAGACCATGACCTAACTATTTAATTTCAGAGACTATGCCACTAATAACCAACCTTGACGTAATGCTTGCTAAACGGAAAATGACCCTTACAGAACTTTCTGAAAGAATGGGGATTACCATTGCCAATTTATCAATACTTAAAAAAGGAAAAGCAAGGGCAATCAGATTTACTACACTTGAAGCAATCTGTAGGGAACTTAACTGCCAACCGGGTGATATATTGAGTTACATTTCTGAAAACGAAAAAGTTTCGGATTTATAAATTATATGCACAATTATATTTCAATTGAGAGCTCAGTGTAGCAATTTTTTCTACTTAACACCTGAATCAATAACACATCATACTTTTAGAGTGTTTTCAATAACAATCAATTTATTGCGTAGCAAGATCTATGTAAACCCAATATTTAATTCATGATTTATTTCATTTTAAGTATTTCAATTCAGGCAATAGGCGAATTTATTTATTTATTGATAATTAATCTATTTTTATCGTTATTCGATAAAATGTTTTTGTTTTTAAATAAGACTTCTATATATTTGCAATCATTTTAAAACTTATAAATAATGGATATATTAAAGAGAGTAGTATTATTATTAGCAATAACTGGAACCTGGATAAGTGCTTCCAGTCAGCAAGATACTGATAATTTTAATCAAAATATTTATGCTGACATAAATGTTCCTATTTCCATGCTTAGTGTTACAGATACGTTGTATGTACCAAAAGCTTATTTTAAAACAGGGAAAAGTTTAACATTTAAGTTAAACAAAAACCTTAAACTGAATGTGCTGAGTAAGGGTATTAGTTTAATGAAGGAAGTAACAGCTCTTGACGAAGCGCTTACAAAAACATATACTTTATTACTTAATAAGGAAATTGTAGGCGAAAAAGTAATGGTAGTTCTTCAATATTCAGGTAAAATTGTTGATGAAATAAAAAAAGGGGCAGCAGAATATGCTCGTGGCTTTAGTGAGACGAAAGGTACAATTACTGAAAAAGGAGTCTATTTAGCTGGTTCTACTTATTGGTTACCCAGTTTCGAAAATAACGCTTTATGGTCTTTTGATTTAAATGTACAAATTGATACTGGCTGGAATGTGGTTTCGCAAGGGGAAAGAACTATTAATAAAGTAGAAAACGGTAAACAGCTTGTAAAATATCATTCACCGGAACCGATGGATGAGGTTTACCTTATAGCTGCTAAATGGACAGAGTATTCTTTACAAGCAGATAAGGTTTTAGTACAGGCATTTTTACGCACCCCTGATGCAAAACTTGCAAATAAATACCTGGGGGTAACAAGCCAATTTATTAATCTTTATAATAAACTTATAGGGCCTTACCCTTATACAAAATTTGCTCTTGTTGAAAATTTTTGGGAAACCGGTTATGGTATGCCATCTTTTACTTTGTTGGGTTCAAAGGTTATTCGTATGCCCTGGATACTTTTTTCATCTTATCCTCACGAGTTATTACATAATTATTGGGGGAATAGTGTTTTTGTTGATTACAGTGAAGGAAATTGGTGTGAAGGTATAACCGTTTACATGGCAGATCACTTAATACAAGAACAACGTGGAACAGGTTCATCATACAGACGTACAACCCTTCAAAAATTTACTGATTATGTAAACGAAGAAAACGATTTTCCTGTAAGTGAATTCCTCAGCAGGAATAATTCAGCCGAAGAAGCTGTTGGTTATGGTAAATCTTTAATGATAAACAATATGTTGCGTTGGGAATTTGGTGATGAAAAATTCATTAAGGCATATTCAAAGTTTTATAACGATAATAAATTTAGAAAAGCTACTTTCGATGATATCCGAAAAAGTTTTGAAGCAGTTACCGGTGAAGATTTAAATGCATTTTTCACCCAATGGGTTGATCGAAAAGGTGCACCAACTTTAAAACTTTCTGATGTTAAGCTAAAGAAGAAGAGAAAACAATATCGTTTAAGTTTTGTATTAAAGCAGGTGCAAAAAGAAAATGTATTTAACATAAATATACCGATAGTTGTGTACCTTGAGGGTGAAGACAAGGTAATTGAAGAAAAAGTTACTTTGAATAAACGTGAGCAGGTTTTCTCTCTGATTTTTGACAAAAAACCTCTGCGAATAGATATTGACCCACAATTTCAGATTATGCGCAGGTTAGACCGAAAAGAAGTCCCTGCCTCATTAAGCCAGGTATTTGGTGAAAAAGAAGCAATTATTATTCTTCCTGGAAACAGCAGACACTTGAATGCCTATACGGCTCTTGCAAAAATGTGGCAAAAAACACAAGAAGCACAAGGCAAAAAGTTAGCAATTGTTACGGATACTAAAATTAGTTCAGTTCCAACTGATAAAGCTGTATGGATTTTAGGATTTGAAAACAAATTTAAAGGTTATGTAAATATTGCTGAAAAGTATAGTACAAGCCTTGGATCAAAAAAACTAGAACAAATAAATAAAATGAAAAAAGAAGGTGCTTTAATTTATGCTGTTCCGAACCCGAATAATGTCTATCAATCAGTTGGTTTTATCGGTGCAAATAACGATGATGCAATTGCCGCTTTATCAAGAAAACTATTACATTATGGTAAATATAGTTATTTAGGTTTTGAAAGCGAAAAAGCAACCAATACGCTTAAAGGTTTATTGCCCGCTTTAGATTCACCAATGAACTACATTATTGATGATAAAGCAGAAATAAATGCAGTAATTGTTCCTAGAAAAGCTTTAAGCGAAGCTAAATAGAGCAATTGGATTCTTGAACAAAAAAATATTAAATAATCTACATAATCATATATAAAATAATAGTAATGAAAATAAAAAGTTTAATAGGAACACTTGCATTAGGGGGAATCGTATTATTCTCTGCATGCTCTAACTCTTCTGCAGATCAGAATAATGAAACAGAAGTAAATGACAGTTTAACAACGGTGTTAGAAACCGTATTAGAAACAGATGATAGTACAGAACTGCCTGTGAAAATGATACAAAATAGTCCTGAAGGTGCAGAAGCATATTTCTCGCCTGATGATAAATCAATGATTTTCAATGGTAAAACCGGCGATGATAAATACCATATGGTTTATACAATGAATATTGATGGAACTGATTTATTAAAGATAAATGATAAAGGTGCCGATGCCTGCTCATATTACCATCCTGATGGGAAAAGCCTTATCTGGACTTCAACACGCGATAATTTAGATATGCACCCTGGTGATTATTCTAATACACAGGACTACCCACAGGGCGCTGAGCTTTATACTTCAGATCTTGATGGTGGTAACGTAAAAAGGTTAACCAACAATAAGCATTATGATGCTGAGGTTGCATACAGTCCTGATGGTTCAAAAATCCTGTTTGGAAGACAAATTGATGGTAAAATGGACTTATGGTTAATGGATGGAGATGGTAGTAATGAAAAGCAAATAACATTTACCGATGACTGGCAGGAAGGTGGCGCATTTATTATGCCTGATAATGAAACTATTATTTACCGTGCATGGAAAAAAGAAGACGAAGGAAAACGTTCTAAAGATATGCATATCTTCACTATTAAAACAGATGGTACTGATATGAAACAACATACACACGAAAGTGGTACACATTGGGCACCATATCCATCACCAGATGGAAAACATTTTGCTTATGTAAAAGTATTACCGCCTCATAATTTCGAAGTTTTTATAAGAAATCTTGAAACAGGTAAAGAAAGACAAATGACTTTTAATGAATCGTTTGACGGTTTTCCTGTAATTTCACATGATGGCAAAACATTATCTTTCTCTTCAGGAAGGGATGCTAACGGTGAACGAAAATTGTACTTATACTTGATGGATATTTCCAGTATGAATTTGTAATCTCTGTTACAAGTTACAAGTTGCAAGTTGCAAGTTTTAAACCTGCAACTCGCAACCTGTAACCCGTAATCAGTAAAACATAAAAGAAATGAAAAAAATTATATTTACATTAATGATTTTCAGCATGATAATTTCGGCTTTTGGCCAGAAAAAGAATGCTGATATAACAAAAGGGGAACTAAAAGAGTATATTAGTTTTTTAGCTTCTGATTCTTTAAAGGGAAGAAAGCCTGGAACACCTGAAGGAGTTGCTGCTGCAAACTACATTGGAGATTATTTTAAAAGTATAGGTTTTAAATCATTTGGTAAATCATATTATCAATATTTTGATGTTGTAACTGAAACTACAGCAGCGAAGGATAATTATTTAAAGGTTGGTGATTTTTCAGCAAATTCTACAAAAGATTACATTCCGCTAACTTTTTCATCTAATGCAGAAGTGGCTGCAGAAGTAGTGTTTGCCGGTTTTGGATTCGATATTGATGAAGAGGGTCTAAAGTGGGACGATTATGCGGACATTGATGTTAAAGGTAAATGGGTATTGGTATTAAGAGCTGACCCTGAACTGGATAATGCAGACAGCAAATTTATTCCTTATGTAAATGAACGTTCAAAGGTTTTAACTGCAAAAGAAAAAGGTGCGGCAGGAATTATTTTTGTTTCGGGTGTTAAGTTTGATAAAAGAGACCAGCTAATTAAAATGGTAGCTGACCAAACTGAATCAAACTTGGGAATTCCGGCTTTGCATGTAAAAAGAACAGTTGCAAATAAAATTTTGGAGAAATCTGGTAAAACAATAGAAGAGCTTGAAAAATCTTTAAATACCAATAAAAAACCACAATCATTTGAATGCAAAACGAAAGTCAGTGCATTGTCAAAGGTGAACTTTAAGAAGGTAAAAACCCAAAATGTAGTGGCTTACCTTAAAGGTTCTGATAAAAACTTGCGTAATGAATATATCCTTATTGGTGGGCATTACGACCATTTAGGCTTTGGCGGGCCAACCAGCTCATCACGTATGCCTGATTCAAATGCAGTGCATTATGGTGCGGATGATAATGCTTCAGGGATAGCATCAATTATGGAACTAGCTGAAAAACTGGCAAAAAATAAGAAAAAGCTAAAGCGTAGTGTTATTGTTATGGCTTTTGGAGCAGAGGAGATTGGAATTCTTGGCTCTAAATTTTTTACAGCAAATCCGGCAGTTGATCTGAAAAATGTTAAAACCATGATAAATATTGATATGGTTGGTCGTTTAAAAGAATCAAAAGAATTGTTTGTCGGCGGTGTTGGAACTTCTACCGAAAGTGAAGAACTATTAAACAGTTTAATAGGGAAGAGGGATTTAAAGTTAGGGGTTTCATATAATGGATTTGGGCCTTCTGACCATGCTTCTTTTTATATCGAAAATATACCTGTGTTCTTCTTTTCTACAGGAGCCCATGCTGATTATCACACACCACTAGACGTAGTTGAAAAGATTAATTTTGAAGGCCTGAAGCTTTTGGATGACTATATTTATGACCTTTCTTTTAACATATTAAACAGGGAAAAAAATCTAAGCTTTAAAGAATCAGGTCCAAAAGGTAAAGCAAAACCTTCAAGGGGGTCTAAGGTTAAGTTGGGAATTATGCCTAATTTTGGCAAATCGGATAATAAAGGCTTAAAAATTGATGCGGTTACACCTGGTGGTGCAGCTTATAATGGTGGCATTAAAAAAGGTGATGTTATTGTGGCTATTGAAGGTGGAGATATTCATAATATTTATGAGTATATGGCGCGAATGGGTAAATTAAAACCAGGGCAAACCATTACTATAGATATTATGCGCGAAGGAGTAAAAAAGGTATTGATTATTCAGTTGGATGAATAGGAGATTTATATTGTAGATACAAGCATGCCTTGTATCTACAAACCAACAATAAAATAATTTAACAATAAAAATAAAAATTATGAAACGATCATTAGTGTACATTTTATTTACAGCATTTATAGGTTTTGCTTATGCAACTGATAAACCGGCTTATACCCTTTATAACAATAAAGGTAAAGTGGCAAAATATTCTGACATGGTTAAGGATTTAGCCCAAAGCGACATGGTGTTTTTTGGTGAATATCACACAAATCCAATTTCGCACTGGCTGCAATATGAACTGGCAAAAAGCTTACATGCAGAGAGAGGGAATCAGTTAGTTTTTGGGGCAGAAATGTTCGAAAATGGAAATCAACTTGTACTTAATGAGTATTTGGCAGGTTTTTATCCTGAGAAAAAAATGTTGGTAGAAATTACTCAACTTTGGGGCAACTACCAAACAGATTACAAACCTTTGGTTGAATTTGCAAAAGAGAAAAAACTGAGGTTTATCGCAACTAATATTCCCAGAAGATATGCTTCGATGATAAATAAAGGTGGAATGGACGCTCTTAAAAAAATGAGCCCTGAGGCAAGAGCGATGATTGGTCCGGATTTAGAAAAATATTTCGATGTGTCAGTTTATGCTGATATGGCTGCTAAAATGGGAGGTCACGTACCGCCAACCATGGTAAACATTCAAACAGCACAAGCTTCAAAAGATGCTACAATGGCCCATTTCTCTATCATTAATCACAAAGAAGGTGATTTACTATTTCATTTAGATGGAGCTTATCACTCTGACTATAACAGAGGAATAATTTGGTGGGTTAATAAAATTAAACCAGGCTACAATATTAAAACTGTAACAACAGTTATGGAATCAGAATGGGCAGAAATGACAAAAGAACAAAAGAAAACAATTGCCAACTACACGATTGTTGTAGCTGATAATATGACACAAACAAAAAGATAAATTCAAATACACGATTACTTTAAAGTTTTCGGTGTAATAGGATTTTATAGATTATTAAAAGGGTAATTAGTTATTGCAGATTTTTAGACGAAAATTATGTAATACTTTATAGACCTGTTGCGAGTTACGGGTTACAGGTTACAGAACGTTTCAAACGGGTAACCTGCAACCTGAACCTCGTAACTCGAAACAAAATATTTTGCAACAAAGACAATTTAAATTAAATAACATATTGCTTGGTTTATTTTAATTAAGAACCTAACCGCTAATTACTAACCTAATATACACATTATGCAACGACAATTTATTTGGGGGATATTACTAATTGTTGGATTAATAGGTTTTTCACCTGATCTGACAGCACAAAAAGCACAACTAAAAATTATTGATGAAGAAACTTCCGAGGCCTGTGCTTTTGCCAACGTTGTTTTATATGATAAAAACAATAACTACATAAAAGGTGCTGTAACTGATGGAAATGGATTTGTGGAGTTTGATATTACAGAAAAAACCAAAGTAAAAGTTTCATTTGTTGGCTACATTAGCCATACTGGTTTTATCAGCCCGGGCGACAATAAGACCATAAAACTAAAAGTTGATTTTGTTGGAATGGAAGAGGTAGTGGTTACCGGGCAGTATAAACCACGCAAGGTAGACCAATCTATCTATAAAATAGATGTAATCAATTCAAAAACATTATTGGAAAGAGGGGTAACCAATCTTGCTGAGGCATTGTCAAACGAAACAGGAATAAGGCTTACTGTTGATCCATCAACCGGTACATCTATTATAATGCAGGGAATGGGTGGCGAAAACGTAAAATATCTTATTGATGGTGTTCCAATTGTTGGACGTGTTAATGGTGATATTGATTTGTCGCAAATAAATATGGAAAATGTAGACCATATTGAAATTGTGCAGGGGCCCATGTCTGTTGTATATGGGACAAGTGCTTTGGCAGGTGTAATAAATATCATCACCAAACAAAATACCAAAGACAAGAACATTGTAAAAGCAAATTCCTATACTGACAATAAAGGTAATTATAACGTAGGGATTTATAGCTCATTAATTAGGGGTAAGCATTCTGTTACACTTTCAGGCAACAGGGATTTGTTTCAGGGCATTGATACTGATTTGAATCCTAATGACACTACAAAACATATTATTGATGCTTACGGAGAGGGTAAAGACAGATATATGGAATTTAAACCCAAAAGGGTGATTAATGCGGATATAGAATATGCTTACCGGAATGAATATTTTCAAATAAGGGCTAAAACACAATATATGAATCTATTGCTTAAAAGCTATAATAATCCGTCTCCGGTATTAATTGCTTATGATGCAGATTATTATACTACCCGTTTAACAAATAGTCTAACAATCAGTAATAAAATTTCAGAAGCACTTTCATTTAATATAGTTGGTGCATATACATATTATGGTAGAAATACGGATTACATTAGCTCAGACCTGGTAAGTTTAGACAAGGTAAAGACCGGATCATCATTTACTGTTTTTCATAATGGAATGACACGTGGTAATTTTACTTATGCCAAAGAAGAGTCCAAATTGTCCTACCAATTTGGATGGGATATCAATTATGATTCTGGAGAAGGGGATAAAATTGCCGATAGTGCACAAATTGCGGATCTTGCAGGCTTTGTAAGTGCACAATTTGTGCCTTTTAAGCAGCTATCTATACAACCGGGTTTTCGGTATATATATAATACCATTTACCCGGCACCTGTAATTCCATCAATAAATCTGCAATGGACAATAGTAAAAGGTTTAGGCTTTCGAGTATCATATGCAAAAGGCTTTAGGGCACCATCTTTAAAAGAGCTGTATTTAGACTTTAAAGATTCAAATCATAACCTGGAAGGGAATAAAGACCTGAAGGCTGAAAAAACAGATAGTTATAATGCATCAATTTCTTATAAGGTTGGTAAAAAGAAACATCTTCTTAAAATTGAACCAAGTGTTTTTTATAATGATGGCAAAGATGCTATTACCTTAATCGTAACTGATATAGAATCAAGTTCAGCAACCAATACAAACATGGGAGGCAGAAGGACATTTGGGGGAAATATTAACGCATCTTACATGCATTTTATTGGACTATCTTTGAGTGCAGGGTATAGCCGCACCGGGAGAACTTATGACTATACAGGTAATGGGGATTATGCCCCAATTGTTTTTTATGACAATTATACATTCAATGCCAAATATAATTGGCGGAAACATAAAACCATTTTTATGGCTAACCTGAAATATTATGGCGAAACACCTTCTTTGTCGGTTGATAAGAATACTCTAGAATATTATCAGGTATATACGGATCCTTTTGGGGAAGTAGAAGCAACTGTAAGCAAATTATTTTGGAAAAATCGGTTAACTGTAATATTGGGCGGAAAAAATCTCTTAAATAATTATTCCAGTAGGACTTATGGTTACAGATATGATTATGATGAAAGATATGGGCCGAAAAATTATGGGCGAACATTTTTTGTAAAATTAAATTTAAAACTTAACAATTAAAAGCAGGTGATTATGAGGAAATTAATATTAGTTGGCCTGGTATCTTTTACTTTTGCATCGTGCTTTAAAGAAATTGATACGGTACCATTAGAAAAATCGATTGAAAGTATTTTTACCGTACAAAATAG
>JBDLJL010000058.1:0-30133 GCA_039714415.1 Bacteroidota bacterium | reverse complement strand
ACTCAAACTCATCGTTTTCCGTGATAAGTTTCACGTGGTAGCTTTGGGCACGGACGCCAATTATTGCTACCATCAACAAAAAAATAAAATTGGTTTTCTCATACATGTAGTTTTTTAATTAGTAAATAAAATCATTAACTATTAATGTATATCCCGCCCGGGCAATTTACACCTAGTCGAAAATCAATTTTTTTGAAAAAAATGAAGCAACAGTTGTAACGTGTAGATTATGTGTGCATTACTGATGTGCGAAAAACGAATGTGATGACAATATTCTCAAAGCGTAGGTCATGGCGAGTCACAAGACCAGTAAAAAGGCCCTTAACCCGGAAAATTCCATGAATTTTCCCTATCTGCGATAGCGACTAAGATTGCTTACGCGAGCTACACTTCGTTCCGGTTCACATCCAATTTTGAATCGGGTTTAAAGTTTGAACCCATTCAGGGTTCACATTGCTATCCCTTATGTACCATGGGTTTTACCAATGGTTATTCAAATTTAACCACTTCGTGGTTATTACTAAAGTTAAAATACAGACATCCTAACTTATCGGAATCTGTATTGTCATATTTTTCTTATTTTCATTAAACCAACTTTTGGTAATTAGTCATTAGTAACTGGTCATTAGATAATTGCAAGCAAATAAATGACCAATGACTAATTTTTTAGCCTGAGCTTGGTCGAAGGGCTAATGACTTTATACGACAATATCAATTTACGAACACAAGCCTGTAATATTCTGAAAATCAGATTATGGGTCAGGAGTTCTGAAATATTGACGGCACTCCGAAAAGCCGCTTAGCGGATAATTCTATTAAAAGTGTAAGTGTATCAATCTGTATACCTGCCTATTAACAAAACCGTTTAACGGCTGAATGCAGAAAGCCACACTTTTCGGAGCAGGCTCAATATTTTAAAATCCTGAAAGGATTTAATATAAATATCCGCCAACTGGCAGAGTAACCCGTGGTATGATACTAATAGCTAACACAACACTGAAAGTGTTGAATATCCCGTATTTTTAAACCCGTTTGCCCTGACTATTTCTGTAAAACACTTATGTTTATAGACGGACTGAAATTACATCAATTTAGCCTCAGTGCAAACCACAAGAGATTGCTTCTTCGTTCCTCATCGCAATGACCTTCTTTTAACAAAACAATTATTTTAAAAAAAATTCATGCAAACCAGAAAAAAAAGAGATATGTTTAGCTTTTCGCGTAAAATTTTTAAGGAATCTGTAATGTGATTTTCAACTGTTTTTTTTGAAATATATAATTTTTCGGCAATTTCCTGGTTAGTATAATGCTCCTGCCTGCTTAACTTAAAGACTTCTTTTCGCCTTTCAGAAAAAGTTTCAATTATTTCTTCTAATCTATCTGTTAATTCCTTGTATTCAAGCTGTGAAACAGTTTTTAAATCACTTTCATCATAATCGCTTAAAAACAGGTCAAGGAGCTTTTTTTCCCTGCCTTTTTTGCGATAATGTTTACGAATAGCATTATATGTAATGGTGAATAAATAGGAGCTAAATGATTGTTGTTCTTCTAATTGTTTGTGGTTACGCCAAATAATCATGAACACTTCCTGAACCAGGCCTTCTGCATCTTCTTTTGTATTAATATATCCTAAAGCAAAATAGAGTAGTTTTTTGCTGTATTTTCGGAAGAGGGTATCGTATGAATGTAAATTTCCCTTTTTCAAAGATTTAACGAGTTGTTCATCCTCTAAATTTTTATATTCTATCATAATGTAATTGATTCAATTCCAATCTTTTCACACTAAAAATTACATATTTTTACAACAACCACGTATCAAAAATAAAAAAAATTACTAAATATTGGATGATTTATAAAATAAATTATTAAAGAAGGAGAGGTTTTTAATATATTTATACTAAATTCAGACATCCTGACTTATCGGAATCTGCATTGTCGTATTTTTCTTATTTTCATTAAGCCAACTTTTGGTAATTAGTCATTAGTAACTGGTCATTATAATTGCACGCAAATAAATGACCAATGACCAATTTTTTAGCCTGAGCTTGGTCGAAGGGCTAATGACTTTATGCGACAATATCAATTTACGAATACAAGCCTGTAATATTCTGAAAATCAAATTATGAGTCTGGAGTCTGAAATTTAAACGTTTTAATAAACTTTCTTAAATGAAAAAAGATGCTACCTGTATTTATAGGTAGCATCTTTTTATAGTGTTAATAATCAAGAATTTTGCTAATCTAATAGTTTTGCAATTTTTGCCCTCAGTTCGTCACCTCGTAAATTTTTGGCAATAATAACACCTTCTTTGTCTAAAAGAACTGTATGGGGAATTGAACTCACTGCATATATTTTCCCTGTTTCAGAGTTCCAATATTTCAGCTCAGAAACCTGTGGCCATGTTAACCCATCTTTAATTATTGCTTTTACCCAATCTTCTCTTGTTCTGTCAAAAGAAACACCCAGAATTTCAAATCCTTTATCTTTGTAATCTGCATATAAAGTAACATTATTAGGATTTTCTCTTCTACAGGATCCGCACCAGGCAGCCCAGAAATCAATCAACAAATATTTTCCCCGAAATGATGATAGAGCAATTGGAGTACCTGTTGTATCATTTATTGTGAAATCAGGAGCCTCTTTACCTATTTCTACTGTTCTCATTACAGCCACCCTGTCTGTTAAAGCTTTTACATATGGTGATTTGCTAATCGTTGAATCAAGAATTGATAACATTGAATCAAGTTCATTAACATTTAATGAGTATTTTAACTCCCTGTCGAGAATATAAGGACTGATAACAGATTGATTATGTTCACCAATATATTTACTGATAAATGCTAACTTTTCCTCATACACAACATTCAAAGTTGAATAAATTTCTTTCGCTAAATCTTCATTACCTTCTTCCTTGGTAGTTTTATATTTCTCATATATTTCATTCATTTTATCATCATAGCTTTTTCCTTCAAGTGTATAAGCCATGTACTCATCCTGGGCTGAAGAACCAATTATTGAAGCATCTTTTAAGCTATCAATATGTGCGTCGAAAGTAATTTCTGAATTTTCCAAAAATATGGTTTTCAGATTGTTATAATCACCAAAAGCAAGGTAATTAACTTCAGGAAAATCAACAGAACCCTTAAATATAAAATTACCTTCTTGAGTAGTAACTGAATCAAGGTTGACCCACTTTCCATCGGCTCTTTTAGTTAAATATACCATTCCGGAATCAAATCCTGAAATGCTTCCATTTATTGTAAACCCTTCTGATGCAGGTTGCTGATTACAGGCAAATAAGAACCCGATAACTGTTAGTGCAAAAATTAATTTTTTTATACGTTTTTTATTACTATTAAAAATTTGCACAAAGATATTGTATCAAAATATTTAAACAAATATATTTATACTGGTTTGAACTTGATATTAATCAATGTTTTATAACTCCTAACCCAGACAAGCTGGAAAAGTTTTGACAGGATTTACATGATTAATACCGAATGGTTATCATGTAACACAAAATAAATTTTCTTAACATGCTAATCCTTTGGCATAATACCAAAAAAAATTCAATAGCGATCTAGTATTACATGTTATTCATTTTCTGCCAAAAAAAGCAAGAATATAAGAATTAAGACACTAAGTATCAATCTTACTAATCATTCCGAGAGTTGGCGGTTTCTCCCACTTTCCACTTTTTGCAGATTTAAAAATGGCTTCAATCACTGCAGTGTTTTTCAATGAATCTTCTAAGGGTACAGCAACTTCTGTATTATTTATGATAGCTTGTGAAAATAAATCAGCCTGGATAGTATATTGATCACAAATATCAAATTGGAATTTTTGTTTGTTTTTTGCGAACAGACCCCCATCATCAATACTAATTTCACATGCTTTATCATTTGGTGCATTATATGGAATGTTTATCTCTAACATTTTTTCTATACCAAAAAATTGCATGCGCTGATAAGGAACTAATTGTGTGCCAATAGTAAAAGTCGCTTGTCCGGAAGGAAAATCCATGATAACTGAACCCAGTTTGTCTACCTTAAATTGATCATCATCTTCAAGTAATGCTATGACCCTTTTAGGCTCTTCATCATAAATATACCTTGAAGTTGTTATAGGATAACAGCCGATATCCCAAATTCCACCCCCACCTTCTTGATATTTAAATCGAATATTTTCCGGATCATCATGATAATAGCTAAAAAATCCGTTAATAGATTGTAATTTACCAATGTTGCCATTCTGGATTAATTCTTTTGCAGTTATCCATTGTGGGTGAGTCTTTACCATGAATGCTTCACCTACTTTAAGCTTTGTTTTATCTCGTAATTTTATTAATTTGAAAACCTCACCAACTGATAAAGCAATTGGTTTTTCACATAAAACATGTTTACCTGCTTCCAGGGCTTTCAAAGTCCAGTTTACATGTAAGTGGTTGGGTAAAGGAATGTAAACAACTTGAATATCTGGATCATTCAAAAGTTCTTCATAAGAGCCATAAACTTTAGGAATATTCAATTGCTTTTGGGCTTTATTTGCTTTTTGCATATCTCTTGAAGCAATGGCATGAACTTCTGAAAAATTAGAACTTTGCATAGCAGGAATTACCTTTTCTATAGCAATTTTTGCTACTCCAAGAACACCCCATTTAATTTTTTTTAACATGATAAAACAATTTGTAATTTAAAAAACATCAACACACCACTAAATCTATTTATATCCAAAAGAAAAGCCCAATTACCAAATTAAGGTTTTCAGGCTATTTTCTTATAAAAACTATTTATATGATTCAAGTAACAAATCCTTTTGATTTATTTATTAAACCCTTCACTGCTAAATGTTGTTTTAATACTGTTTTCAGGCCTGTCTGTATTATATTTTATTTTTACTTCAAGGTTGTTTTCTTTGCTGGCCGGGTTTGTAATGGTGCTTGTGTAGTAAAGATAGTACAAACTGTTTGCTAACTTTTCAATTTCCCCTTGTACTTCCACAAATTTTGCCTCAAGTTGTGCAGTGTTTTCAGCAAATATACAAGCTTGAGTTGCTATTTGTTTTAGAGGTTCTACACTTAAATCTGTGCTTTGAAGTGCTGCCACATATACTTTCTTTTCACCAATACTTTCAATCACCTGGGCTAATGTTATTCCCGAACCTGCATTATCTCTACCATCAGTAAAAAGAACCAGGTTTGTTGAAAAAATTTCATCAATGCTATAATATTCAATCCATTCAAAAAAGGATCCATCGGTGACATCAACCATTGCACCATATAAATTGGTGCTATTTACTAGGTTAGTTTCAGGAATTGCATTAATTTTTGAAATAAGCAACGCTTTGTCAACTGTAAAATCCTGAATCATGCTCACATCTTTATCAAAAGTAAATATTGCAAACTCCTGATTGCTTAACTGGCTGTTAATAAGCGCTATGGTGGCTTTTTTTAATTGAGCCATAAAATCAGCCACACTTCCGGATATGTCCAGTAAAAGAACAGTACGAGTTTTACTTGGGATTAAACTTGGATCAATTTTTATACCTGCCTCAGAGCTTACTAATGAGTTATTTTCTAAAACATTAAAGTTATATTCCGTTAGTTGATCTACCCCTATTCCCTCTGCATCAATAACCTGGAACAATATACTTACCTGCCGCTCAGCAGGTGTTACCTGTACATCATAATCAGTCATCTGATAATCAAACTTTGCAGGATTTTCATCTTTTTTGCATGAACCAGTTAAAATAATGGCCAACACAACAATCATTAAATTTTTCATATTGTTTGTTTTATTAATTTAATTATTAAAATTGCTTTGGTATCATTTAAATTAATAACGCAAACGATTCTTATTGATTGCTTAATTCAGTAATCCTTTTAATTACATAATTGTAAGTAGTACTATCAACATCTTCTTTAAGTCGCAGATATTCATTAAAATAGCTAAGAGCCATTGATGGGTTTTTTGCTTGATCATAAGCTAAAGCTAACTCGTAGATAATTGAAGTACTATTGGCTTGATATTGTAAAGCAACCTTATAATCAGCAATAGCTTCTTCATACTTTTCCATTTTATAATATAGTAAGCCCCTGTTGAGATGGCTCAAGTAGTAATCTTCCTTAAGTTCTATTGATTTGGTATAATCTTTTTCAGCAAGGTCATATTTTTCTAATTGATAATATTCATAACCACGGTTATTATACGATAAATGATAATCATCTTTGTAGCTAATGCTTACTGTATAGTCTTTAATTGATTCTTCAATGCGCCCAAGTCCGTCCAGCACGTATGCCCTGTTAAAATAATTGTAATAATCGGGGTATAATTTTACCAGGGTGTCAAAATCATAGTAAGCAGAATCGTATTGTTGAAGTTTTACATACAGCCAGCCCCTACTATCTATTAAATCTTTGTTATTTGGATCAAACTCAAGTGCCAGCTTATAGTATTCAATAGCTGATTGAATGTCGCCTTCCTCTTTTGCCGTTTTTGCCTTCTCAGTATAATCGGGGAAAAAATAAGGATCAATATCCAAAATTCTTTTATAGTCAGCTTTTGCTAAATCCGGTTGATTCAATTTTATATAAAGCTGCCGCCTAAAATCATAATACTCAGTACGGTCATTCAACATATTTATGGCCTTTGTAATTGATTCAAGTGCTTTATTGTATTCCTTTTTACCTATATATACCTTGCTTAAGTTGAATAGAATATGAGGATTATAATCATAAGATTCAGCTGCTTCAATCAGGTATTTCTCTGCCAATTTAAAATTTCCTTTCTTAAGGTAGATTATACCAAGTTCGCTTAAAACCCCTTCATTATTTTTATTAGTTTTTGCATAATTTCCCAGCACCATAATTGCTCTATTTGTATCATTCATTGCCATATAACAATCAGCTATTCTTAAAACTGGAAAGCTATCGCCTGAATCCAACTTTAATGCCCTATTATAGTTTTCTAAAGCCAAATCATAATCCTCATATTCAAAAAAGTACTCAGCTTCTTTAAGCAAAGCATTTGCATCAGTTGTATCAGCTTCGCCGGTAATAAAACACATAATTTTGTAAAAAGCCTGGTTATTTTCAAAATCAAAAGGTTCTTGGTTTTTGCTTGCATCGGTAGTATAATAACTTGTAATATATGCAAGAAATATGGTAAATATGATAGCAAAAAATTTTTTCATGTGTTTATTTTTAACTGTTTTTAATTACCACATGGAACCGCAAATTTAAAATAATCATTCCCTTGTGTGTTAATAACCTTTAGCTCACGAACACAATTAAAGTAATAATAGATTGTGAGTAATTATTTTTAACATGCTTGTTTCATGTCGATGAGATTTAAGTATCAGGTAATAAATTTAGTGAAAATTATCATGTATTACCTATTAACATGATCAAAAACTTGAAATTTATTTAAAAAAACCGTAACTTGTAAAGTGAATTTAATTAATTTAGGACTTCAGGTTATTGTCTAATAATAAAAATTAATTGTAAACACCAATTTTGAAGTCAATAAGTTCTTGTTGTTTGTTAAATCTTGTATTCTACACAGATCTCAAATTTATTAAATATAAAATTATGGAAAACCGGTTTATAACTATTGCAACACTAAAAAACACGGATGCTGAACTTTTAAAAAAACAGTTAACCGAAGAACAGTTGGATTGTGAACTATCTAAAGCAAAAGCGGTAAAAGCGAATGAATTGGATGGTTATAGGGTTAAGGTAAGACAAAGGAACAGAAAACAGGCGATTCAAATTCTTGACAATTTTTCAAAGGCATATGGTATTGAAACCATTGAAGGTGATACTTTTTCAAAAGAAATAGATAGAATTTTAGTCCCTGTTGATTTTTCAGAAAATTCAAAAAATGCTTGCGAATATGCACTTGGGCTTGCAGAAAAACTTCATGCCGAAGTAATGTTAATGCACTCATACTTTTTCCCGGTTATTAATTCAATAGATTATGGTGAAGGTTTAAGCTATGTTGTAAATATTAACGACACGGTTACGGAAATTTCTCAGAAAGCAAAAGAAAACCTGCTTTTGTTATACAATGATTTAAGTGATAAAATCGAAGAAAATAATTTCAAAAACATCAGTTTGAATTTTTCTTTGGTTAATGGAAACCCTGCAAATGAAATAATAAATTTATATAAAAAATACATGCCCGATTTAATAATCATGGGAACCAGGGGGAATACCGTTGACAAAAAAGAACATTTTGGAAGTGTTTCAGCAACTACAATAAGAGAAACTAAAGTTCCAGTACTAGCTATACCTGAAGTATCAAAATACAGAGGAATTGGCAGAATTAATATTCTTTACGCCACCAATTTTGACGAATCAGATTACAAAGCACTAAAAAAACTAATGACTTTAATTTATCAATTCGATGTTAAAATTAATCTGGTACATATTGGTGAACGTGTTGATGAAAAAGTTGAGAAAATTGAAGGCTTGAAAATCGTTTTCAATAATCTATACCCCGGATATGAGCTTGAATGTCATATAATTGAAGATGATCATGTTATTAAACCTTTAGAAAAGTTTATTGCCGATAAAAGCATTGACATTATTGCCATGACCACTCATAAACGCAATTTTGTTACCAGACTCTTTTATCCCAGCATGACCAAAAAAGTTCTGTTTCAGACTGATACACCTTTGTTGGTATTTCATGCATAATGTGGCTTTAATAAAACGTCAATAACTGCGTTACGCAAACCTTGTTCTTGATGCTTTCTTATTACCCACATAGAAATATTGTATTTTAACGAAGCAAAGCGGGTCTGGTATTACCTGGTAATTGATTTATATCACCAAATTTAAAATGCCCGCTTTCACTTTAACCCACATTATTCATGAGTTTTTCAAATCATGAACCTTTAGCTCGGCAGCCAATCTAAATGCGGGAAATCCCGGCTTAGGGAAGCTTAATTTTGGGTTACCAAAATTTTAGCTGAGCTTAGCCGCTATCGAAGATAGGGGGAATTTACGGAATTTTCCGGGTTAATAACACAGGGTAATCGCATTTAAAAAAGGTAGAACCTGATTTCTGTAAAGATGTCATGAGTATTTGTTAGGAATTTTTCTCATTATTAACAGTTTACAATTATTTTATATTTTAAATATTATCTTTCCCCACTAGGTAAAGTAAAAATAAAACATGTACCTTTTCCCTTTTCACTGACAATATGATAATCACCTTTATTCATTTTGATAAACTCAAAACAGAGTTGTAAACCAAGGCCTGAACCTTTTTCACCACCTGTTCCCGGATTTGAGTGATGCTTTTCAGCATCCAATATTACCTTTTTTTCATCAGAATTCATACCAATACCGGTATCTGTTACTGATATTTCAATATTATCGGGATTTTTTTTAGCAGAAATAATTATTTTGCCTTTTTTATGAGAGTATTTAATTGCATTAGAAATCAGGTTTCTAAATATGGTTTCCAGGGTGTTGTAATCAGCAAAAACTTCAAGGTTATTTTCTATTTTTACAGAAACATCAATATTCTTTTTATCAGCAGTCTCTTTTAGTAATTTTATGTTATTATCTGCAATTTTAAATAATTTTAAATTCGTTGGTTCATAATTAATAATGCCTTGTTCGTTATTTGCCCATATTAATAAATTTTCAAGAAGTGTAAAAGCTGCCACAGCACTTTCTTTAGTTGATGACAACATTAATTGTTTCTTATCTTCACTTAATTTCCCTTCCAAAGCTAAAGAAACGATAGAGCTTATTGTACCTATCGGCCCACGTAAATCATGTCCAATAATAGAAAACATTTTGTTTTTAAAATCAGTGGCTTTTTTTAATTCAGTATTGGTTTCTTTTAGGTTCTCTCTTTGTGCAAAAAGCTCTTCTTTTTGTATATTAATTTCCTTGTTTTGTTTTGTTAATAATGCTTTCGATTTTAATAAGTCCCTTCTTCTTTTATTGAGTAAGAAAGCAAAAATAATAACGATTACCAAAAATACAGCAAAGGCAAAAATTACTATATATTGATTTTGAATTTTAGTTTTATTCGCATTCAACTGGATGTTTTTAAGTTGTTCTTCTTTACGAAGCATAATATTTTCACGTTCTTTTTTTTCGGTTTCGTACCTGGTTTGCATTTCTGCAATTTGATTACTGCTTTTTTCATTAAAGATACTATCTTTTAATGAGGTCGCTTTTTTATAATATATAAGAGCTTCTGTACTGGAGCCTGATAATTCAGATAGTTTAGAAAGAAGGAAATAATTGTCTTTTGAAATATTCTTATAGTTTTGATTTATTGAAATAAGCACACTTTTGTTTGCTGCTACTCCTGCCATATTATAGTTTTGATTTTCAAAATACGCATTTGCCAGCGAATATAAGGCCATAGCCAAATGATGTTTGCTATCAATTTCACCAGCAGTTTTTACCGATAATTGATAATAGTTTATGGCTTTTGAAAAGTTTTTCATTGCGAGGTAGGTATCCCCCATATGACGATAACTAAATGCTATCCCAATTTGTTTTGAAATTTTTTTATAATTAACCAAAGCACTATCAAAATTTAATAAAGCCTTTTCAAATTCTTTATTTAGTTGATATATCCCACCCATATTATTATATGAGTATGCCAATCCATATGCATAGTTTTCTTCTTTAGCCACCTTAAGTCCTTCCTGATAGTTTTCTATTGCTTTGTCATTGTCCCCCCATTCATTATAAATTATGCCAATGTTATTTATAATTAGCACATACTTTTTTTTATTATTGGTATTTAGGGCAAATTTTAATGCTTTTTCATAATATTTTAATGCTTTATTATAATTTCCAAAACCCCAGTGTACAGCTCCAAGGCTGTTAAGCACAGCACCTGCTGATGTAGTATCATAAGTTTTTTCACTTATTTTCAGAGCATTCATGTAATGTTTTTCTGCAGCAATTAAATTTCCCAAGCGCCAAAACATTACAGCAACGCTTTTTTCACTTTCAAGTATTCCATTGGTATCTTTCAGGTTTTGTCTTTGTTTTAATGCTAACTGATGAAAAGCTATTGATTTTTGAAAATTATTAAGCTGATAATAAACTGTTCCTAACTCAAAATTAATGGATGCTGTTTCATAAGCATTACCTATACTGTTAAATAAAAGGATTGATGATTCATAGTGCGTAATAGCTTCATTATATTTATTATAAAGCTGAAATAATTTTGCCTTATTTGTTTTAGCAATTGCCTGAAATTTAATATTCTGCAAATTTTCAGCTAATACCAAAGCACTATCAGCATAAGCAAACTTTAAAATGGAATCTTCCTTTTCAAATTCATTACAAAGTTTGATAAACAATTCTATTCTGATAGGATCTTTTGTAGTTGTTGACAATAGTTTGGTTAAACTATCAATAGTTTGTGCTTGCTGAGATAGGATATAAAAAGGAAAACTTACGAAACTTATTAATATCAAATATTTATGTAAAAACCGCATATTCTTTATTTTTTGCAAATTAACAAAATATTGATTTATTCCAAAAGTCGATTGCGAATTATCCTGGAAAACAAGTATAAAAAAGAAAAAAGATATAAAAATCTCTGACTATATGCACAAACTTTTTAAAAATTTGCGTAACGCACATATGTTCATTAATTTTGTTGAATAAAAATAAACATAATGGACATTATTCAAATAAAGCCAATTGGTGTTATTCACTCACCTTATAAACATTCAGAGGGGATACCCATTCAAGGACATTTTAAAGAAAACATTGAAGCTTTTGCAGAGGTAGAAAAAGAATTTAGCCAAGGGTTAAAGGACCTGGATGGATTTAGCCATGCAATATTAATTTATCACTTTCATAAGGAAACAGAGGAAAAAATTATAGCACATCCATATTTGGAAAAAGAATCTCACGGAATATTTGCAGTTAGAAGTCCTTACAGACCTAACAGAATAGGTTTTTCCATTGTTAAAATACGCAAGGTCAGTGAAAATAAATTATTTTTTACTGAGGTAGATGTATTTGATGAGACCCCTTTAATTGACATTAAACCATATGTTGAGTTTTTCGATAAAAGAGAAAATGTAAAATCAGGTTGGGTTGAAAAGCATTTCTTAAATGGAATTCCAAAACAAACTATATTATAATTAAAACCAATTATTCCCTAATAATTAATATCTTGTATGCAAAATTAAAAAGTTATTAAAATGAAAACTTTAAAGTATGATAAGCATCAGGAAATTCTAGATAATGAACACTTGAATTTGTTATCAATTTTTTATTTCATTTTTGGCGGATTAACTATATTCACTTCTTTTATAATTTTAGCTTATATCACGCTGTTTTCAGCAATTTTCACCAATATCCCTATGGATGGTTCAGATATAAAAGACTTTCCTTTGGAAATATTATTTTTTGTATTTGCCGGACTGTTCGTTTTTGTTTTTGGCTATGGTATATTGCTGGTTATAGCAGGCGTAAATATCCGAAAGAAAGCAAAACGGGTTTTCAGCCTTGTTGTAGGTGCTATGGCACTTATATCTTTTCCTTTTGGAACTGCTTTGGGTGTATTTAGTATTATTGTTCTTACCCGAAACTCGGTTTTGGAATTATACAGACTGGAAGCTGAAAGGGAAAAGATGGGTTTGTTTGCTGACACAAATTAGGGTGTAAGGTTAAAAATATATCGATAATTTTAACTTATTGTAGAAATCAATTAGTGAGGAGCGACAAGAACTATGAAGAGTTCAGCGTATCCAAATAATAAATAGACAGTAAAAACTTAAAAATAAATTAAATGGAAGCAATCCTGATTAAACTGGCAATTAAAACAGTAGTCGGTTCTATAGTTGCACTGGTTGCATTGAGGCTCATGTTCAAAGATAGTATGTTTTTTAAAATTATTACCCTTTGGGTTATTAGTGTTTTGCTTATTATGGCAAATTCTACATTAACAACTGCTTTTCCGGATCAGTATAAAACTATATATAGCTTACCAATAGGTATTATTATGGTGTTTCTCTTAGTTTATCCTGTTTTTAAAATAATTCGTAAACCTTTAGACGAATCCTTAAGCAATTTGGAAGAGTTGAGCAAAGGGAATCTGGATATTAATACAAACAAAGAACTAATGGACAGGAAAGATGAGTTAGGAAGGTTAGGACAAAGTATCAATTTATTATCGCAAAACTTTAAAAAAGCAATAACCGGGGTAAAAGACAGTGCCATATTTATGTCTGATGCAAGTAATGAGTTAAGTGGAACAGCCCAACAATTATCACAAGGTTCAAATGAACAGGCTTCAGCCAGCGAAGAGGTATCTGCATCTATGGAACAAATGGTTTCAAACATAAAACAAAATGCCGATAATTCACAAGAAACTGAAAAAATTGCCCTGAAGGCTTCTGGAGGAATGAATAAGTTAAGCGAATCAGCTAATGAAAGCATCGTTTCCATTAATAAAATTGCCGAAGAAATAAAGGTTATAAGTGATATTGCCTTTCAAACAAATATTTTGGCCTTAAACGCGGCTGTTGAAGCTGCCAGTGCAGGGGAATATGGTAAAGGCTTTGCTGTTGTAGCTTCAGAAGTACGTAAACTGGCTGAACGGAGCAAATTGGCTGCTGATAAAATTAATGAGTTATCAGAAACCAGTGTGAAAATTACAGAAAAAACAGGTGTTTACATGAAAGAAACCATACCTGAAATTGATAAAACAGTAAAACTTGTCCAGGAAATCTCAACAGCCAGTAGTGAACAAAATAATGGTGCTGACCAAATAAACAATGCCATTACCGAATTAAATAATGTAACCCAACAAAACGCTGCCAACTCTGAAGAAATGGCCAGTAGTTCTGAAGAATTGTCTGCCCAGGCTGAACAACTCAAAGATTTGATTTCTTTCTTTAAATTTGCAAGCATACAGGATCAAAAATCAGGATTTTCAAGTATCAAACAAAATGTAAGTCCGAAAATAAAAAAACCTGTGGAGATAAAAACCCCTGTGAATACTGTTCAGGAAAAACCAATTATTCTTGATATGTCTGATGATTCAGGGTTTGAGAAATATTAATTAGTCTTTAAAAGAAAACGCCAAATACTGCGTTACTCTCGTCTTGAAAACAGTCATTTACAAAAGTAAACTCCTTGGTTTTCAAGACTTCGAAAGCCTTGTCTTTGACTTTTTCTTGTCGAAGACTTGAAAAATGGTAGTTTTCGTGATGGTATTAACTTAATGAATAAAACTATTAGTGTGCCCTTAATGTTCGTGTTTTCGCAAAAATAGTCGGCATGAGACTTATTAATAAATTTAAAATGTGCTGATTATAAAACTTAGTATTTAATAAACTGAGTTACTCCCCGACTTTTTAGACAGATTAATTAACAAAATGCTTATATTTTGACTGATAAAAAATTCAATATCGATAATAATTCTACTTTCACAAGGGAATTAAACACCATTAATGACAAAGTTTTAAATTTTGCCATTTTAATAAGTGCATTATTTTCAATTCCGGCCTTATTAAGCTTAATGAGTCGCATATTTGTAATTGGTATTAAACCCATACAATATGTATATTTCATTTTAGCTATTTTAATAATAGCTCTATATCTTCTAAAAAGTAAATTTAATTTTAAGACACGCCTCTTTATATTTTTATCAATGTTGATTGTTTTGGTGTTATCCGGACAGTTAGGCTTTGGAATGATTGGGTTTTGGGCGAATAACATTATTCTTATTGTACTGTTAATTAGTCTTTTTTATAAGAATATTTACAGTTTTATTACTTTGGGTATTATAGTATCAATAACCATCTTAGTTGCTTATTTGTATAGTAAGAAATACCTCATCCTGGATTTTGATATTTTAGTCTATTTAAACAGTTATAGTGTTTGGTCTGCCATGATTAGCTCCTTTATATTCATATCCTTGATAACAATTTTTACTATAGGTAGGCAACGAACGTTTTTTATTAGCACAATAAAAGAATTAACTTTTGCAAAAGAAAAAGCGCAAAAGAGCGAACAAAAATTCAAAAATATATTCAATTCAAGTATTGATGGTATTGTAATTTCTGATTTTGAAGGACAAATCCTGGAAGCGAATAAGGCGTTGACAAGTTTTATAGGTGTAACTGAAGATAATCTGAAAAACAAAACGGTGAGAGATTTTGTTCTGCCTGAATATCATGCCATAATGAAGGAAAGAACAGAAAGTTTAGTTCCAAATGAAAGCCCGCCTTTATTAGAAATGTTGGTTAAAAATTTCAAAAATGAAACAGTTCCGGTTGAAATAAACATGATACTTATTGATTATAATAATGATAAAGCTGTTTTTTCTGTCGTTCGGGATATTACCGAACGAAAAAAAATAGAACAAAAAATACTGAGTACGATTATCCAAACAGAAGAGAAAGAACGCAGTCGTTTTGCTAAAGAACTTCATGATGGTGTTGGTCCTTTATTGTCTGCAACAAAAATATATGCCAAAGCCATACCAAGTGCTGATAACGAAGAGGAAAGATTTCATTAAACTATTCAGATGATGGAACTGGTTTTGATTTGAAGAAAACACAAACACAAAATACTGGCATGGGATTATCTAATATTTATAGCAGGATAAAATCTCTTAATGGTCAAATTAAAATGCAGAGTGGAAACAATAAAGGGTTTGAAGTGGATATTAAGATTAATTTGTAACAAAAAATCAGTATTTAAACAAGGAAAGTTGACTTTGAAGACACGGCCTAATATAAGAAAAAAATGAATGAAAAAATAAAAACAATATTGGTAGATGATCACAAAATGTTTCGGGAAGGATTAAGCTTTCTTTTATCCAAATCAAAAACAATTCAAGTAATAGCTGAAGCTGAAAATGGCAAACAATTCCTACAGATTCTTGAAGAAAAAAAAACTGATGTAGTACTGATGGATATTAACATGCCTCAAATGGGTGGGATAGAAGCAACAGAAATTGCTCTCTCAAGAAATCCCGGATTAAAAGTTATTGCTTTATCAATGAATGGTGACGAAGCTTATTATTCCAAAATGATTCATGCAGGAGCAAAAGGTTTTGTATTAAAACAGGCTGGTAGTGATGAATTGGAAGAAGCCATTGAAGCTGTTATGAATGGTAATGATTTTTTTTCACCGGAACTGATGAAAAATATAATTTTGAAAATGGGGTCTTCAAAAAAAACTGAAGATAAAAGCGTATCAAAAAACATTAAGCTTACCGATAGAGAAAAAGAAACATTACAATTAATCTGTACCGGAATTTCCATAAAAGAAATTGCTGGAAAACTTTTTATTTCACCACGTACCGTTGAAGGACATAAAGCACGAATAATGGAAAAACTTGGTGCCAGTAATTCAAGCAACCTGATAATATTAGCAATAAAAAATAAACTTATTGAAATATAATTTCCTGAAATAAACATCATTTAGGTAAGTGAATTAACATCCTAATCATTTTAAAAAGAAGCTAATCAATAGGTATAGCAACATTCTAATAAATTAATAAAGCTTTTTCTCATATTCCTTTTTCCCACAAAAACTACCATATACGTAAATTTACGCAGGTATAATCATAAAAAAATCACGTAAATCCGCTCTTAATTTATATACCATTTCATGATACTTTTGCATCAAAAAAGTAATAAAAAGTATCCTATGCGAATAATGATTGTTGACGATAGCCAAACATTTAGGGAGGCAATAAGTCATATTCTGAGTAAAAATACGGCACACCAAATTGTTGGTGAAGCTGAAAATGGTAAACATGCAGTGGAGATGTTTGAGAAAATTAATCCCGACTTAATCCTAATGGATATTGAAATGCCTGTCATGAATGGAATTAATGCCAGTAAACTAATCCTTAAGAAAAACAAAGCAGTTAAAATAATTGCGGTATCAAACTACGATGAAAAATTATATCTTAAAGAGATTATAGATGCCGGCTTAATCGGGTTTGTTAACAAAAACAAAGTTTTTGATCAACTTGAAGATGCAATAACTCATGCCTATATTGGAAAGTTATATATACCAAACGAATTAAAATAGGTGTAAAACATGTAGTATCATTTATTAATGGTACCTGGATCAAAAAAACGGTTCGTGTTTATATAAAAATTTAAAATATTATTTTTTACTAAAAACAAGGAAAAAATCAATATTTTTGAAGAAATTTGACTTCGAGAAATTACTAGAATAATAGAATTTGATCAATATTGAAATATTAAAAGAAACATTAACTTAAAAACTAAATATCATGTTAGTAAAAACATTAATTTTATTAGGCGTTGGAATACCTGTTGCAGTAGTAGTTTTACGACTTTTATTTAAAGACAGTATTTTGTTTAAAATTGGAGCACTTTGGGCAACCAGTATACTATTTTCAACGGTAAATACGAATATAACGAATGCATTTCCAGATGCTTATCCACAGGCACTTTCTTTACCAATTGGAACTTCCGTTGTTGTTTTACTTGTATACATGGTATACCGATTAATAAGAAAACCATTTGATGAATCATTAAGTAACCTGGAAAAACTAAGCAAAGGGAATCTGGATATTGATACCGACGATGAACTAATGAATCGTAAAGACGAGTTAGGGAAATTAAGCCATGGTATTAATTTATTATCGCAAAACTTTAAAAAAGCAATAATCGGGGTAAAAGACAGTGCCATATTTATGTCTGATGCAAGTAATGAGTTGAGTGGAACTGCCCAACAATTATCGCAGGGGTCAAATGAACAAGCTTCAGCCAGTGAAGAAGTTTCTGCTTCTATGGAACAGATGGTTTCAAACATTAAACAAAATGCAGATAATTCCCATGAAACAGAAAAAATTGCCTTAAATGCCTCAGAGGGAATGAGTAAATTAAGTAAATCTGCGAATGAAAGCATAATGTCCATTAAAAAAATTGCAGATAAAATAAATATTATAAGTGATATTGCCTTTCAGACCAATATTCTTGCATTAAATGCTGCTGTTGAAGCGGCACGTGCAGGTGAATCCGGAAAAGGATTTGCAGTGGTAGCCGCCGAAGTACGAAAATTGGCTGAACGAAGTAAATTAGCTGCCGATGAAATTAACGTATTATCTACAAATAGTGTAAAAATTACAGAAGAAACAGGTACATATATGAATGAAACCATTCCTGAAATTGATAAAACAGTAAAACTTGTTCAGGAAATTTCAACCGCCAGTGGTGAACAAAATAGTGGTGCCGACCAAATAAATAATGCCATTACCGAATTAAATAATGTTACCCAACAAAATGCTGCCAACTCAGAAGAAATGGCCAGTAGTTCTGAAGAATTATCTGCCCAGGCCGAACAGTTAAAAGAATTAATTTCATTCTTTAAATTCGCTGGCATACAGACAGAACAATCAAAAAATTCCGGGTTTAAGAAAAATATAAATCCTAAAGTAAAAAAACCTGTAAATCCGGTTCAGAAAAAACCAATTATTCTTGATATGTCTGATGAATTAGATAAGGATTCAGGGTTTGAAAAGTATTAATCTAACCTGCAAAATGAATAAAGCAGGCTAAAGGTCATATATTAAAGCTTAATGGCCAAATATTTGATATAACTTTTGAAAATATTAATAACTTCGCAGCCTATTAGTTAGAATTAGATATGCAAGATAAAAAAACATATCCGCAAATTAAAGTGGTGAAAAATCAAATTATAGATTTGTCGCTTATATTTGCTACTGCTATTGGTTTTATTGCCTACTTTTTAAGTTTAACCAGGTACACAAAAACTGGCTTTGAGCTCTCTTTTGCAACAGATTTAATCGTATTGTTGGTACTTCTGGGTATAACTATTTTAAGAAAAAGGATAAGTATAAGAGTCAAGTCTTATGTTATAATTACTGCCATTCTTTTATTAATCCTAATTGACGTAATAAACCTGGGTGTATTTTCTGCTAACAAAGTATTAATTGTCTTAATTCCTTTCTTTTCTATTTTGGTATTTTCAACCAGAAAAACAATATCTATTTTTGCCATATCCCTTGTTGTTTTTTTTATTCTGGCTTATTTACACTTATCGGGTATTCTTACAGCACCCCCACAAAATGATATAAAATTAAATGCCTGGATAATAAATATATTGCTAATTGCTATTGTAGCCATTGTTGTATTAATAATTCAAAATAAATTTAATTACACCTATAGGAAGTTAATTGCAAATCTTGAAAAAAATAATAAGCTTATTTCCGAACAAGAGAGAAATTATAGGGAGATTTTTAATGCTACCATGGATGGGATTTTTATCTGCGACTTAGATGGAAAAGTCATAGATATGAATAGCTCTATCCTGCAAATGTTCGGATATAAAAAAAGTGAAATGCTAAACCTTTTTATTCCAGACTTAAGTTCGGGTAAGGAATCTTATACTGTTGAAAATGTTACTCCTTTATTTAAAAAGGCAATCGATGGTGAAAATCAAAAGTTTGATTGGCAAACTAAAAATAAAGATGGTGAAATTTTTTGGGTTGAAGTGGCTTTAAAAAAATCAAATATTGCCGGGAAAGAGCGTATTTTGGCAATAGTAAGGGATATTAATGAAAAAAAAGAGCATGAGTTGCAATTAGAATTATATCGAAACCATCTAAAAAAACTGGTTGACCAAAGAACAAAAGAGTTGGAGCAGGCAAATGAAGAACTTCATGCAACGAACGATAGCCTTGCACAACAAAAAGAAGAACTGGTTGCTGCTGTAGAAAAGCTTGAAACAACGCAGGAACAATTAGTACAATCAGAAAAAATGGCTTCACTTGGTATTCTTGCTGCCGGGGTTGCCCATGAAATTAATAATCCATTGAATTTTATTCAGGGTGGTCTTTTCGGGCTTGAAAATTATTTTGAAGAAGAACTTAAAAATCATAAAGAAAGTGTAAAACCACTATTAAATGGTATTCGTGTAGGCGTAGAACGTGCATCAGGAATAGTTACAAGCCTAAATCATTACAGTAGGGTAGATAGTTCTAAAACAGAAGAGTGTGATATTCATGGAATTATAGACAATAGCCTGCTTATTTTACAAAATAAAATAAAAAACAAGGTTGAGGTAAAAAAAGAATTTACTACCTCTAAGTTTATTTTATTAGGAAATGAAGGCCAGTTGCACCAGGTAATAGTAAACCTGATTTTAAATTCGGTTCAGGCAATAGAAAATAAAGGAATAATAAAAATTCATACTAAAACTGACAATAAAAATTTAAAAATAAGTGTCGAAGATAGCGGCAGTGGGATAAGCAAAGAAAGTATGCTAAAAATATTTGACCCATTTTTTACTACTAAAGAAGCAGGTGAGGGTACAGGATTGGGCTTGTCCATCTCCTTAAAAATTATAGAAGACCATAAAGGAAAAATAGAATATAAATCAGAAATTAATAAAGGTACTGAAGCAATAATTACTTTACCTGTGAATTAGAAAACGATATAATGGAAAAGAAAGTGAATATCCTGTACGTTGATGATGAAGTTTTAAACCTGGAACTTTTTGCGCTTGTTTTTAAGAAAAAATTTAATGTAATTACAGCAGAATCAGGCGCTGAAGGACTTGAGAAATTGAAGGAAAACAATGATATATGTATAGTCATCAGTGACATGAGAATGCCTGGAATGAACGGTATAGAGTTTATCAACAATGCAAAAAAGGAATTTAAAAATATAATTTATTTTATACTGACCGGTTTTGAAATTACCGAAGAAATTTCCGATGCTTTAAATCAAAAACTAATTAATCAATATTTTAAAAAGCCATTTAATTCAAAAGAAATTGAAAGCACAATAAATGAGGTATTGTGTTAATAATAAAAACTTAACAAAAGATTAATGAGCAAAACAAAAATCATTACCTATAAAGGTCAAAACATTTTTTACATGGATTTTTCAAACGCAAAATCCCAACAAGAAGTAGCACAAATTATTGAAGACAGCATTGCTTTTATACGAAATAAGCCAAGTCATTCTGTGGTCGCTTTAACCAATATGGAAAACATGCATTTTAATAACAATATAAAAAATGATTTTACGCATTTTTTGAAAGGAAACAAACCTTATATTAAAATAAGCTCTGTGTTTGGAATGTCTGGGCTTGCCAGGATTCTTTTTAACGGACTGATGAAAATTACAGGTCGCGATGTACGTTCCTTTGAAAATATGGTTGATGCCCAGGAATTCCTTTTGCGACAGAACTAATATATTAAGCTTAAATTTTTGAATAATAATTATTCACACTTTTTAAAAGGCCATTAGACTTAACAAAGTTTATTGGTCTTTTTTATGTTATTGTACCCTCTCATTGATTAATATTAACCATAGTTAAATGAATATCTGATATATGGATTTATACAATTTAGCTAAAAAAAGAAGAAGTGTACGAAGTTTTGAGGACAAAATAATTGAACCGGGAAAAATAGGCCAACTTATTAACGTATTACAATTTCTTCCATCTTCCCGATCTATTTTTCCATTAGAGTTTATAGTTGTTGTAGAAAAGGAGCTCTTAAAACAACTGGCAGAATCAAAAGACCATGGTGCCTCTTTCTTAAAGGATGCACCTGCGGCAGTTGTTATTATTGCAGACGAAGAAAAATCTGATGCTTGGGTTGAGGACGCTTCCATTGCAGCTACTTTTTTAATGTTCCAGGCGGTTGACTTGGATTTAGGAACATGTTGGATTCAAATCAGGGAAAGACAAAGAGCAACAAAATCGTCAGAAGAAATTGTTAAAGAAATACTAAATATCCCTGAAAAATATAGAGTTGAAGCAATTATCGCACTGGGTTATCCAAATTATAAAAACCTAAGTCCTAAACCTAAGAGCTTTAATTTAAATAAGATATTCCATAATCAATTCAAGAAAACTGATGATTAAATTATTAATAAATCTGTAATAATTTTTGATAATCCTTAGCATAAAGCGACTAAAATCTTCAATAATTTCTATATTTATAAGCTCAAACTCCAAAATTCAATTCTTATGTATAGGATAGTCATTCTCTTTAGCTTGCTAATATTGCTCACCATGTGCAAGCAAACAAAAAAATCAACAAATGAACAAAGTCAGGATCAATTAGTTGTAAATGAAACAAAGTCCGAATGGAAAGTTTTGTTTGATGGAAAAACAACAAGTGGCTGGAGAAATTATGGTAAAAAAACGATTTCCGGCTGGAAAGTTATTGATGGCATCCTTCATAATTCAGGTAGCGGTAGTGACCATGGTGGCGATATTGTTACTATTGATGAATATGAAGACTTTGAAATTTACTTTGAATGGAAAATTGCAAAAGAAAGCAATAGTGGAGTATTTTTCCATGTAAACGAAAGTGCAGGTGCAGCAATTTATTACTCAGGGCCTGAATATCAGTTGTTAGATGATGTTGGCTGGCCTTCAAAACTGAAAGGTGCTCAGTATTCAGGGGCTAATTACGACATGAATGGACCAATTAACGCTAAGGTAAAACCTTTAAACGAATTTAATGCTTCAAGGATTATTGTTAAAGATACACATGTAGAACATTGGTTGAATGATGTAAAAGTTGTTGAATATGAACTTTGGTCCGATGAATGGAAAAAGAATGTTCAAAGCAGCAAATGGAAAGATCATCCAAAATACGGGATTTTTAAGAAAGGAAGTATTGGGCTGCAAGATCATGGTGGTTTAACTATGTTCAGGAATATTAAAATAAAAGACCTCACTGATTACGGCAAGAGCATTTTTAATGGAAAAAATCTTGATGGTTGGAAAATTCATGGTACTGAAAAATGGTACGTCGAAAATGGTGAGCTGATTTGTGAAAGTGGTCCTGATAAAAAATATGGTTACCTGGCAACCACAAATAAATACAAAGATTTTATATTACGCCTAAAATTCAAACAAGAAGCAGATGGGAATAGCGGTGTCTTTTTCCGTTCATCAATTGAAGGGACGAAAATTGCCGGTTGGCAGGTAGAGGTTGCCCCCAAAGATCATGATACAGGAGGTATTTATGAATCTTATGGCAGGGGCTGGCTTTACAAGATCCCCGAAAACAAAGAAAACATACTAAAAGAAAATGAGTGGAACGATATGACTATTAAGGTGCAAGGAAACAGGGTAATGGTTTGGCTCAATAACGAATTAATGACCGATTTAAAAGATGACAAAATAGGTGAGGCAAATGGGGTTGTTGCTTTGCAAATTCATGATGGTGGAGGTATAAAAGTACGATGGAAGGATATATTTATTAAGGAACTTTAAAGCTTAGTTATCTATTTAATATCTGGATATTTACTTATAGTATTACAGTTTCTGGTTATTAGGTACTGGTTGTTACATGCTAAATATTGGCTGTTTGCAGCAATCAACCAGCAACAAGAGCCCAGAACTTGATTAGTTATACGGAATCATTACTTAAACAAAAAAGAACAGACTATATATACAGACATGATTTTTAAATTACAATAATGAAAAAGAAAACATATTCAAATCCTCAGTTAACATGGCTGGTTGTGCTTAGGGTCGCTATCGGCTGGCATTTTTTATACGAAGGCCTTGTGAAATTCTCAAACCCGAATTGGACCAGTTTTGGTTATTTAATGGACTCAAAAGGTTTTTTTGAAGGCCTCTTTCAATCCCTGGCAGATACTCCTAAAATTTTAAATGTTGTCGATTTTATGAATATCTGGGGATTAATAGCTATTGGGCTTTCATTAATCCTTGGACTATTCTCTCGCCCGGCTATTATGGCAGGAATTGTCTTGCTGGCCTTTTATTATTTATCGCACCCGCCATTTATTGGTTTAGAATATGCTTTACCAACGGAAGGCAGTTATTTTATTATTAATAAAACATTAATTGAGCTATTTGCATTAACAGTGCTTTTCACATTTCCTACAAGTAAAGAAGTAGGCATTGATAAATTCATATTTAAAAAGAATAAAAATACATCAAATATCAAAGAATAAATAAAAAATGAACAGACGAGATTTACTAAAAAGTTTGGCCACAGTACCCGTTCTTGGTGCAGTTCTTTATGGATGGCATAAAAAAAAGCAAGCAGATACGCTCCTGAAAAAAGCAATGCATAAAGAAGTTAGTCTGAATGCATACAATCCAATTATAGAAAAAGATGTTGCCGGTGGTAAAAAGCTAAGAATTGGAATAATAGGTTCCGGAGGAAGAGGAAGGGCTATTTTAAAAGGTGCTGGTTTTATTGAACCTGAAACAATTGATGATTGGAAAAAAAATGAATTAGAAAATGAAGAAGATAAGCGTTATGAAGAATACCTGGAGCAAAGCGACTTAAATATTGAACTTGTTGCTGTGTGTGATATTTTTGATATTAATGCAGAAAAAGCGATAAAAGCGGGTGCTAATGTTAACAGGGAAGGCTATAATGGGAAAATGGGCAAGGCTCCAAAAAGATATCAAACTTATAAAGAACTGCTTGCAGCTGATGATATTGACGCAGTAATTATTGCAACACCTGATCATTGGCATGGAACAATAACCAAAGAGGCTGCAAATGCGGGCAAACATGTTTATTGCGAAAAGCCAATGACATGGACAGTTCCAGAAACTTATGAAGTGGTTAAAGCAGTAAAAGAAAACAATATTGTTTTTCAGCTTGGTCATCAAAACAGGCAAAACGAAAGCTATTATAAAGCAAAAGAAGCAATTGAAAAAGGTATTCTCGGAAAAGTTAATTTAATTGAAGTAACCACAAACCGAAACAGTCCAGCAGGAGCATGGGTTTATGATATCCATCCTGATGCTAACGAAAAAACTATTGACTGGGAACAGTTTATCGGACCTGCACCTACACATGAATTTAGTTTAGAACGATTTTTCAGGTGGCGTTGCTGGTGGGACTACAGTACTGGCCTTTCAGGCGATTTATTTACCCACGATTATGATGCTATGAACCAGATATTGAAACTGGGAATTCCGCATTCTGCTGTGGCATCCGGTGGTGTTTATCACTACAAAGACGGTAGGACTGTACCTGATGTTTTGCATTCGGTTTTTGAATATCCTGATAAGGACCTTTCACTGGTTTACAGTGCTTCTTTAGCCAGTAATAAACCACGTGGCAGATCAATTATGGGGCACGATGCGTATATGGAGGTTGGAGGTAATATGCAAATTTTTGCAGATAGGGGCTCGACAAAATACAAAGAAGATATAGAAAATGGGCTGATTGACCCAGGTGTACCTTTATACTCTTATGTTCCGGGACAAAAGCAGGTGGATGCAATTACATCGGCCACAGAAAAGTACTTTGCAAGCAGGGGTTTACTTCATTCATATCATAAAGGAAAAAGAATTGATACTACCCACTTACATGTTAAGGAATGGGTTAATGCTATCAGGACAGGTACTCAACCAAGTTGTAATATTGACCGTGGGTTTGAAGAAGCAATAACTGCCCATATGGGTACAATTGCTTATCGTGAAAAAAGGAAGGTTTTTTGGGACAAAGAAAAGCAGGAAATTGTGT
Organism: Bacteroidota bacterium; assembly: GCA_039714415.1. Taxonomy (GTDB): domain Bacteria; phylum Bacteroidota; class Bacteroidia; order Bacteroidales; family NBLH01; genus NBLH01. Next base: position 4,631 of record JBDLJL010000058.1, on the reverse strand, counting down.
AACCGATGTTGCAGGTTAACTTGCAACCTGTAACAAACATTTTATATAAGGTGGCTTCTAAAAATTCAAAGTTTAAGGCTTTCAAATTTTTCAAGGCTTGATTTTACTCCTGTAAATGAGTGTCTTGAAAAATTTGAGTAACGCAAAAATTTGGATTCTTAGAGGTTACCATAAGATTATTAATTTATATAGCCTATGACAACAAGAAGAAATTTTATTAAAGCCACTTCTGCTGCAACAGCATTAAGTATGATTTCGCCTTTTGAATTGTTTGCGATGAAAAAAAATAAATTTATTGGTATTCAGCTTTATACTATCCGTGAAGAGCTTAAAAAAGATTTTGAAGGAACTTTAAAAAAAATTGCCAAAACAGGTTATAACGCAGTTGAAACAGCCGGCTATGGCGACAGAAAGTTTTATGACTTTAAGCCAAAAGAGTTTAAAAAATATACGAAAAAAATAGGTTTAAAAGCGCAAAGTAGTCATGCTAATGTTCAATTAAAAAACCTTGATCATATGATTGAGGATACGCTGGAGGCAGGTATGGAATATTTAGTGCAGCCTTTTATTAGCAAAGAAAAAAGGAAATCTATTGATGATTATAAGAAACTTGCTGAAGAGTTTAATAAAATAGGTGAAAAATGTAGTAAGTCAGGTCTTCGGTTTGCTTATCATAACCACGCTTTCGAGTTTGAAAAAATGGATGGTCAAATCCCTTATGATGTATTACTTAACAATACTGAACCAAACTATGTAACCATGCAACTTGACACATACTGGATGGTATACGGAGGTTATAATCCTCTTGATTATTTTAATAAATATCCGGGAAGGTTTGAGTTATTGCATATTAAAGATATGGATAATACAAAAAAAAGAGAATCAACAGAAATCGGGAAGGGTATTATTGACTTTAAGGAAATATTTAAAGCTACAGAGAAGTCAGGGATGAAATATTACTATCTGGAACAAGAATCATTTAAAATGCCTGTGTTTGAGAGCCTTGCTTTGAGTTATGATTATCTGAAGCAATTTTGAATGTTATGAATAAAAATAAGATAAACACAGGAATAATTGGCTACGGCTTATCCGGTAAGGTTTTCCATGCACCTTTTTTGCATACCCACACCGGGTTTAACTTAAAGAAAATTGTAGAGAGAAATAGTACTGAGTCAAAAAAAATTTATCCGTATATTGAGATTGTAAAAGATCATCAGAACTTACTCCAAGACGATTCGTTGGATTTAATTGTTATTGGTACGCCTAACACTTTGCATTTTCCGATGGTAAAGGAATGTCTTTTGGCAGGTAAGCATGTTATTGTTGAAAAGCCCTTTACGCCTACCTCAAAAGAAGCTGATGAATTAATTAAAATTTCAGAAGAAACCAAACGAAAAATATTTGTTTACCACAACCGAAGATGGGATGGTGATTTTCTTACAATAAAAAAAGTATTAGATGGTAATTTGCTGGGTGATTTATATGAATATGAAGCGCATTTTGACCGATACACACCAGAATTAGGTACAAATTGGCGAGATGAAAATATTCCCGGTGGCGGTATTTTATATGATTTAGGTGCACACTTAATTGACCAGGCACTTAATTTATTTGGACAACCGGATAAACTAAATGCAGATATTCAAGCACAAAGAGAAAACAGTCCTGTGGATGATTATTTTAGACTTAAATTGGAATATCCCAATTTAAATGTGGTTTTAACTGCCGGGATGATGGTGAAAGAGTTAGGTCCCAGGTTTACACTTAAAGGAAGTAACGGAACTTTTACCAAGTTTGGCATTGATCCACAGGAAGAAGAATTAAAAAACGGGCAAATGCCCAATGTAGAAAATTGGGGTAAAGAGAAAGAAGAAAACTGGGGCGTTTTGGATACAACCACGGAAGGAGAATATTGCAATTGCCAAATAGAAACATTGCCAGGGAATTATATGGGATTTTATGATAATGTGTATAATGTAATTATCAATAATGAGGAGATGATAGTTAAACCGGAAGAAGCCAGGAATGTAATAAAAATTATTGAGATGGCTTTTGAGGACAGAGCTAAAAAGGGGATTGTTTTATAAACAATATTTTGCTAATAACGTGAACTCGACATAGGATTGACAGCTAAAAATCAATTGCCCTGGCTTTTAAACCGGGGATTTAAAGATAAACAACAAGGTAAGAATTTTGTATATAAAATTCGGGTGAGTAACAAATCTTTTAACCCTGACCTAAAGGACATGGCAATTGATTTATAGAAAATTAAACCTAAATCTCTATGTCGAACATAGGTTAATACTTTAATAATAGCAGAAACAAACTTTAACAATATTACTAAATTCTAAGCTTATGAAAAAAGAAAAGAAAAATACTATGAGCCGTAGGAGGTTTATTGGAAATGTTACTACCGCTGTTGCAGGTTTTACAATTGTACCAAGCTATGTTGTAAGTGGTTTGGGCCATGTGGCACCCAGTGATAAGCTAAATATTGCCGGAATTGGAGTAGGCGGAATGGGGCATTCAAACTTAAACCAATTAAAATCTCAAAATATTGTAGCGTTATGCGATGTAGATTGGAATTATGCTGCCGGTACTTTTAAAGATTTTCCTAAGGCCAAAAAGTATAAAGACTGGCGTAAGATGTATGATGAAATGGGAAAAGATATTGATGCAGTAGTAATTGCAACGGCTGACCATACACATGCTATTACAGCTTCCCATGCCATTACTATGGGGAAACATGTTTATCTACAAAAACCCTTAACACATTCAGTTTACGAATCACGCTTACTAACAAAACTTGCTGAAAAATATAAAGTAGCTACCTCAATGGGTAACCAGGGCGCCTCAGGTGAAGGTGTGAACCTTGCAACTGAGTGGTTAGTTAATGGTGAAGTAGGTCAGGTTACAAAAGTAGAATCATTTACCGACCGCCCAATTTGGCCACAGGGTTTAAATACCCCGGATAATACAGACGAAATTCCGAAAGATTTAGATTGGGATTTATTTACCGGACCCGCTAAGATGCGACCGTTTAACCAAATTTATCATCCGTGGAACTGGCGCGGTTGGTGGGATTATGGAACAGGAGCATTAGGTGATATGGCATGCCATATACTTCATCCTGTTTTTATTGGCCTTGAATTAGGCTATCCGATACATGCACAGGCAAGCTCAAGCCTGCTGTTGCAGGATTGTGCACCGGTTTCTGAATCAGTTAAACTAACCTTCCCTGCCCGAACGCAAAAACGCCAATGGAAAGGAATGAAGAAAAATGAGAAATTATCAAAAGTTGATGTTCATTGGTATGATGGTGGAATTAAACCAATGTTGCCTGATGGTTGGCCTGATGGTAAAAACCCGAATGATGGTGGTGGTGGAACAATTTTTCATGGTGAAAAAGACACTTTAGTGTGTGGAAGTTATGGCAGAAATCCTTGGTTATTGTCAGGAAACAAACCAAAAGCGCCTAAATTTCGCCGTAGGGTTGAACTTAGCCACGAAATGGATTGGGTGCGTGCTTGTAAAGAAAGCCCTGAAAACCGTGTTCCAACATCTTCAGATTTTAGTGAAGCAGGTCCATTTAACGAAATGGTTGTTATGGGTGTTTTAGCTGTTCGTTTACAGTCGTTGAACAAAGAATTAGATTGGGATGGCGAAAATATGCAGGTTACGAACTTAACGGATGATGAAACAATTAAAACAGTAATTAAAGATGGTTTTAAAATTCATAATGGGCACCCAACTTTCAAAAAGGACTGGACAGATCCGATTCCGGCAAAAGAGTTTGCTGCCGAATTAGTCAAGCATACTTACCGTAAGCCTTGGAGTTTGCCGGATATGCCTAAATAATATAAAAGATAAACAAATGAAAACTTTTTCATCCACAGATTACAAAGCAATATCTGCGACATCTGTGGACAAAGTAAAAAACAATAAAAAAATAACAGATGAAAACGAAATTAGTACAAATATTTAGTTACTTATTGACCTTAGGTCTTATGGTTTCCTATTCCTCTTGTGGTACTACCAAAGTGACTACAAAAAAAACAGAGGAAAAGTGGGTCAGCTTATTCGATGGTAAAACAACCGATGGTTGGAGAGGCTACAATAAAGAAGGCTTCCCTAAAAAAGGTTGGGTAATTGAAGACGGAACCCTTAAAGTGCAAGGTTCTGGTAAAGGTGAAGCCGGTGGTGGCGGCGATATTATTACGGTTAACAAGTACAAAAACTTTGAATTGTCACTTGAGTGGAAAGTTTCAGAAGGTGGTAATAGTGGTATTTTTTACCTGGCACAGGAAAAAGCTGACCAGGAAATATGGAAATCATCACCTGAGATGCAAATCCTTGATAATGAAAAACATCCTGATGGTAAGCTTGGTGTTGATGGGAACCGTCGGGCAGGTACACTTTATGATTTAATTCCTTGCAAACCGGAAACCGTAAAACCAGTCGGCGAATGGAACCATATTAAAATTATGGTATATAAAGGGACTGTTGTACATTGGATGAATGGTAAAAATGTACTGGAATACCACTTATGGACAGATGACTGGAAAACCATGGTAGCTAACAGTAAATTTAAAGATTACCCTGATTTTGTTGACCCTGCAACGGAAGGACAT
>JBDLJL010000057.1:0-30154 GCA_039714415.1 Bacteroidota bacterium | reverse complement strand
CCAAGATCATTTTTGATATTTCCGTCAATTGTAGGAGGGCTCGTATTGTAAGGTACGCCTCTATGGGGAGGAAAGCAAATATTTTCTCGTTTGCAGAATTTTATATCTTGATCTGTTGTTCCGGTAGTATTGTTAAATGGTAATTCTAAATGCGAAACAGAAAATGTCCATGTAAATGATGGAGAACAATCAAGATCGACAGCTTCAATTGATAAATTTCCTGTTGTGTTATCCAAAATACAATTTGCCGGCATCCCTGATTCTGTCCATGCTATAGCAGGATTACCATATACAAGATTAAGCGGAATCTCAGCTTTTTCTCCGAGCATTAAATTAATCCTTTTGGGGATAATTTCCTGAGAAAATAGCTGAATAGAGATAAAGAGAAATAAAATAAAAAAAAGCTTTTTTAAAGAATTAAGTAATAAATTAATAATTAATTTTTGATGTTTCATTTTAGTATTTTTTTGTTATTTAATATAATTTCTGACACACCTTACTGAAAATCCAAAAGCACGATCAGCTATACCTCTGTTTATTTGTCCATTTTGATAACTAAGACCTCTTGCGTAAACATCTGTTCCGTCCATACTCGTAGACCAGTAAAAAGTTCCCTCAGTAAGTTCGTAATAAACACCTGTAAAATAGAAAAAACCGGCAGGTAAAGCTGTGAATTGATAACTATCATTCGCACCGGTATTTGGTGTTGTCCATAAAGAAGTTCCTACTTGCTTCAATTGGCCACCTTCATTATTAGTACCTCGATCTCCGGTTTGAATTAACTCTGATGCTTGCATACCCAGCACACTTTCAAGTTCCATCCATTCCGCATCGCTTGGCAAATGCCAACCGTTAGGACAAACACCTTGAACTCCGCTTGGATTTAAATCACTACCCGACTGACCTTTCATTGCGGCAGTCCAAGTATATAATCGTCCATAAGTTTCTGCATTTGCTGAACTATTTCCATAATTAAAATAATATTTAGTTGTATAATTTCCTGTGATATCACCTACGGAAGAGCCATTAGTCATTACTGTTCCGTCAGTATAAAAGACTGATTTTAAATTCTCAGCCATCCACCATTGTTTTCCAATTTTAATAGTATTATAAGATGTTCCTTCAATATCTGATACTGTTCCTGTTGTTCCTGTCGGTTCAGATATTATAAAAACTTCGCTAGTATCTGCTATGGTATTATCATTTACACCCATCACCCTGATTGTGTAATCTTTGGCATAAACCAAATTATTTGGAACTGTCCAGCTAAAGCTATTACCTGTAACACCAGGTGTCTCAACAATATCATCCTGAAATACCCCATCTTTATAGAATTTCATAATGACATTTTCCGTGATATTATTATTCCATGTAATTTCATAAGTTTCATTGGCTACCCAGTGGTCTGTACTTATTGGTGCAGTAATATTTATGTAATAAGCATTGGTTGTTAACTCCATACCATCACCATAACTAATACCGCCACTGTTTTCAGCTTTTACGCGATAGTGGTATGTTGTACCTGCAAGCAAATTAGTTAAGCTTGCTGAAACATCAGTGTCTGTGCTTCCAGTTACCAAATCCGGGGTAGAATTTATTTCACTACCATAAGAATCAGTTGTGCCGTATTCGAATGTTACAGTGGTTTCGTAACCGTTTGCATTAACAGTCCCGTTTAGTATAGCAGTGGTTTCTGTAACTGAACTTACAGCCAAAGTTGTGGCAGTAGGTTTTGTCGTTGATGTTGCAAACACCTTATCCTCACCATAGGTAACACCATCGGAATTTTCAGCTTTCAGCCTGAAATGATATGTTGTACCTACTGTTAAGCCAGATATATCCGCACTAACCGATGTTACTGAAGTTCCGCTAACCGTTGAAGGAACGGCATCTACTGTATTCCCATAAGCTGTTGTTTCCCCATATTCAAAACTGACAGTAACTTCTTCGCCATTTGCATTGACCGTCCCTTTTAATGTGGCAGAGTTTTCCGTTATGGAAATGGCATCCTGTGTAATTACCGTGGGTATTATTGCAGATATGGTAAAATCAGCACTTTCATCAGAGATGCTTCCATCACTTACATTGCTTATTTTAATAGAATAGTTATCTCCAGCTAAAAGGCTGGTTGGAATTGTCCAAATTTCAGAGTCATCATTGGTAGTATTCAAGACTATATCACTATTTTTGGTTCCACCTTTGTATAATTCTATATTTACATTTTCAGTAATATTGTCAGTCCATGTTATTATTTGATCGCTTCCCTTTTGCCAGTTAGAACTACTTATGGGTGCCGTTATGGAAATATACAAATCTTCTGAAATCTCAAAAACTTCACTTTCATTCTTAATCCCTGCATCGGAAACACTCCTTATTATAATACTATAGTTTGTTGCATTCGCGAGACTAATCGGTATTTCCCATGAGTAAGTTCCACTATTAGGTGTATCATCAGCGATATTTAAGGCAATGGTTTCGCCCTGCATTAATAAAATGTCCACATTTTCGTCAATATTATCTGTCCATGTAATGTTTTGGGTACTGCCTTTGGTCCAGTTATCTGTAGCTACGGGTGCTGTAATATTTATGTATTTTGCAGCAAGGGTTGTAAAAGTCTTTTCACCTGAACCGTATATAACATTATCACCTTCCATGGCAAAGGCTCTTACAAAATATTCTGTACCTGGGCTAAGCCCTGTTATACTACTGCTAAATTCGTCCTTTGAAGGGTAACCACTATTTATTATTTTGCCATCCGAAACTTCAGGACTATTTGTTGTAGCCCAGCAGTGACCATAACCAGTAACATTACTACTAATATCAATGAATTCGGCACTGACCGTTGCCGTTGTTTCAGCAAAAGTGGTTACATTGCCCATCTTCAGGCTGGTTATTATTGGTGGATCTTCACAGGTAGTTGTTAGTAAAAGAATACTAATAAAAATGAGCTTGAATGCAATTTTTATTGTTTTTTTCATAGTAGATATGGTTTAATTATTTTATTACTGATATTTGTTCACACTAATAGTTTTATTAATCAATATACCTTTACAAGAATGAGCTTTTGTATGCACCTAATCCCTAACGCAACGAACACTATAACCGTGTGGTCTACTACCATCCCAGTAGCGATACACGGTTGTGTAAGCACTGTGAATAGAACGATTATTGGCGTCATAACCCATCAGGGTACTATTCCACCAATAACCCTGAGTGCCCAAATCTTCGAATACTCCACTATAGGCTTGTCGCTTACCACCAGGAAGGGCGGAAAAGCCTGATAAGCCAAATCCGGCATCATTTTCTAAGTTCCCATCCTCCCACAAATCTACATTACCTGCCAGTTTACTTCCTTCATTCGTGCCACGAAAACCCTGATCATTAACTTCTAACTCACTTATACCTAAATACATTTCCATTTCTTTCCACTCTGCATCACTTGGCAAATGCCATCCATCAGGACAAACACCCTGAACACCACTGGGATTTAGATCACTACTATTCGCCCCATTCATTGCAGCTGCCCAGGTATATAAATTACCATAAGTTTGAGAGTTACTGTAGCTATTATTGTAATAACAATAAGCCTTATCAGTACTTCCCAAGCTTGCCCAATTAGTATTGGGTTGTACTTCAATTATGTTTGTACCATCAGCATATTCCCTCTCCCGCAGGTTTTCAGCCATCCACCATTGATAGCCAATTTTTATCGTTTTATAGGTTTTTGCCTCACCAATAAGTGAGCTTGTTGAACCGTTTGACTCTGATATTTTAAAAGAAGGACTCTCTGCATAACAACTTACTGTTTCCATGCTGGTAACCCGAACTCTATAGTCCGTATCATATTGCCCATCTATTACGCTGTTCCATTGATGAAAACCATCATTGAGAGTCGAGCTAACTATCTCTGTTAAGATGGTAGTACCTTTAATTAGCTCAATCTTTACAGCACCTGAGATATTGCTTTCCCATTCAATATTAGCCGTATCTAATCCCAACCAGTGAGCTACTGAAGTTGGCCAGCTAATATTAATATAAGGTTCTTCTGATGTTGTAAATTCCTCACAGCTTTGAGAATAGGCAATCCCGGCTATATTTGTAGCATAGGCTCGCACATAATAAGTGGTTTCGGCTGTAAGCCCTGTTAACAAGCTTGTAAACGTAGCTGTCCCGATACCATCGCTTGTTTTATCATCAGTTATTGTTGGATTCTCTGAAGTACTCCAGCAAACACCCCTTGCTGTTACTTCCTGTCCTCCATCATCAGTAATTTCGCCACCGGAAACAGCCGTATTATGGGTAACTTCTGTTACTGCACTTGTTGTTAATGTTGGTAATTGATATGCGCCGGTTGTAAAAGAAATTTCACCACTACTATAAACCTCTTTATCCCCCTCCATAGCATAAGCCCTTACATAATATTTGGTATTGGGGCTAAGCCCTATTAAGCTAAGACTAAACCCACCTTTTTTTGCAGTACCGGTACCCGGTGTTATGCCATCAGTAACTTCCGGTTTACTCTTTGTAGCCCAGCAAAAACCAAAGGATGAAACATTTGCGCTTACATCAACAAAGGTGGCTGCAACGGTTGCCGTTGTTTCGGTTACATTGCTTGTTGTTCCAATTTCCAGTTTGGTTACTTTTGGAATATCCTCTTTACAGGTAGTAATAAGTAAAAGTATTGCTATAATAAATAATGTAATAATAACTTGCCATAATTTTTTCATGACTAAGGGTTTTAAGTTTATATTTATTTATTGTTTTACTGTTCAAATGTTCCAAGTTGCTTACGCCTGAGTATGACCCCAAACCCCTGAAAAAGGGGCTTTTGCCTCCCAGCTTAATATCAAGCCCAAATCAATGCTCAGTCTTATTTATTAAGCTGTGCTGCAAAGTCCCCCTTCGGGGGGATTTAGGGGGTCTTAACTCTTGCTTTTGCAGCCCCCCCCTCATTTAATGATGTTCTTTGTTCAGTCTAAAATTGCCCCATGAGTACAGTTAACCGATACCTGTTCATTGTTTTTGTAATATTTATAATCATGGGGCATTATTTACTTTTTAAAATAAAACTCCCCTTCAATTGATGCATTAGTCCAGGGAATTTGTTTCCCCCCCGACATTTTTTTTACATTACCCAATACTTTTCTGAATACCATCCCAATTTCCAAATCCTTAGTGTTTATGGCTTTCAATAATTCCTGTGTATAAAGACCATTTTTTCCATCCCCATCGGCTGCCACAGAACCGGGCGAGGTGGCGTATGCAATTATGGAACCGCTACCTTCGGCATAAATCTGGGCAAGTCCCCTGGAACCGGAACGCATGCTTCTTGCGTAAGGATTATCACGGCAGGCATCCAGTATCACAATGTTCATACGCGTAGCTGAATTCTCCATAGCTGCAAGTACTGTATTTACCCGAATGGCTTCATCCTGTACTTCATACTCTTCCTGAATATTATGCTTTACAGGAACTAAAAAGTTTTCCCCTTTTACCTGTATGCCATGCCCTGCATAATAAAACAAACCCACACCTCCGTCTTTATCCAGTCGGTCACTAAAATCGCGTACAGCATCCCGCATGTTTTTTTTATCACCATCAATAATTTCAATTACATCAAAGTTCAAATTACGTAAGGCAGAAGCCATGTCTCTGGCATCGTTTTCAGGGTTACGTAATGGGGCAAAGGTGTAATTACTGTTGCCAATAACTAATGCCAACCGGTTTTCAAGCCTGGTTTCTATAAAATTAATAAATCGGGTTTCAGAAGTTATTACACCATATTTGTTTGTTACCTTAACATTTACCCTGTTCGCACCACTTCTTAATTTTATCTCACTTTTTATAATATAATCGCAATCATCTGACTTTATTAGTTTTAAACCTCTATCATCTGAGAAAAGTTCACCATTCAGATATATAGCAACCTTTTCCATCTCACTTTTTGAAACAATACAGGCTTCAATTGTGTATTGGGCATCGTAAACCGTTGTATTATTAGCTAAAGGGATATTCCAACCTACTGCTAATTGGGTACTCTTTGATTTTAAACTTAAAGTAAATTGTTTGGGTTTAGAGTTATATCCATTTGCCTCTAATGCCTCTAATTTTAAGCGTATTGTTCCATCACGCAAACTGATTTTCGGATAAAGTTCCAACTTGATCTTCTTCTTTTTTCCATCTACCAGGTTACCAACATGCACTGATTTTGCCCAGGAAAAACCCTTTATTGAACCAGAACTAATTATAGCATCAAGGTTCACTGCTTTGGCCACCCCATTTCCTGTATTTTTCAGGACTACTTCCAAATAACAATTTTCACCTGCATTTACCTGATTGTTATGGTTATCATCAATTAAGCTAATTTTTTCAATAATCAGGGCCGGGGTATTACTGATTTTAATTGATTGAGAGCTTGTTTCTATTTCCTGGGCAATTAAAGAATTTGTAAAACAAACCAGGAAAAAGATTATAACTGTTTGCTTTTTTTTCATGATATATATTATTAGTGTATTAGTCATTCGCGGATACTGAGCCTGTCAAAGTATCGCTGTCATTAAGTCATTGTTTTACCATCCGTAGCCATCGCTTTCGCGGTAGCTTCAGCAGAGCAAAGCTTGGCGTAGGATGGGTCTTTTCATTAAAAATTATACCTGACAGTAAAGCTACTAGCCCTATATAGGGGGTCATAACTGCTAAAAAAATAGAACTTTTGATTGTTGTTTCTCGCTGAAAGGGAATTATTTTTTTTGGAAGCTTTTACTGCCGTCCAAATGATACCAAAGCTCCAGATACCAATTGCTGAATAAGCAAAAACACCGGATAATGACTTTTGGCTTTGGCTTTTGTCATAAAAATCTTTGCTTTCTTCTGAATCTGTTGCATTCAGATAAGAATCATAATTACTTTTATAACTTGAACGCAAATACAAGGATGTGCCCAAGGTAGCATATCCGGCCACTCCAAGTAACCAATAAGGTTTATCAGGGTCAATGGTACTTAAACCCCAGCCCGGCAAGACAACAGACTGTAATATCACTTTGCCTGTATTAACTGCCCCAACAACGGTGCTTACGATTGCTTTAACCTTCACATTTATTTCTTCATTAAGAACAATACCATCAGCATTATAGTCCCAAATGATTTTTTTATCTTTCCCGCCGGGTAAATTGTCACCGATATCTCCGGCCAATGCACGGGCATTTATTTTTTTCCCGGAAACAGTGGTAATTTCCACCCAAACATCAAAACGGTGTTTCTTTTTACTACTTACAAATTCATAGGAAATTTCCAGCTTTTTATCAAGAATAGCCAGATTAGTAGTTTCAATTTGTACATCCTGCGCAAAGCCTGGTGTAAGGGCACAAAAAAAGAATATAATAACAAGTAAGATACAGGGAAGTTTCATACGCTCCATAGTTCTATTATTAAGTTTAAGTATGACATTAAATTATTTTATGAAATTCAGGAATTAATAAAAACAATCCTACAACAATTAGCTCAAATACTAACACGTATGTTGCATTTGGCATATTAACCTAAAGGTAACCTCTAAAAATCCCAACTTCTTCGTTACTCTGATTTTTTAAGATTACTCACTAATTTTAATTATATTTATAAGGTGTTCGTGAGTCGCTTCGCTAAGTTCTCATTTACAAGAGTAAAATCGAGCCTCAAAAAATCAGAAAGCCTCGAATTTTGAATTTTTAGAGATTACCTAAAGATTATTAAAAAAATAGTGTGGAAATAAAGGCTGATGATTAGTTTCATACGCAATTTTTAAATTATGATAATAAATTTCCTTTCATTCATCAATTACATCTCAGCCCAAAATGCAACCGGTAAATGTTAAAATTTGATTTGAAAATCAAAAAAGTTGCTAATTCATATAAATTTAATGAAAAAAACATCGTAACTTTTTATTTTTAAATATCAAATAGTACATTTTTTAATTTACGATTTGAGATATGCTAGATTTGTTAAAGGAATTGCTGTTATACAGTACCTTTTTTGTGTGTTTTTTTTCATTTATCAATTTATGGGCAGGCGGTTTTAAAGAAAATAAATCAAAACTGGCTTTAAGTCTATATATGCTGGGATCAGCCATCTTTTTTGCATTCAGTATATTAAGGTATTTAAAGTATTATCAGATCTATATCAACCTTGAAAGTATTCATTGGGGATTGCTTCTTTCTTCTTTTCCTTTACTTTATATTTATATACGATCGCTGCTGGTAAATAAATGGTTTCATAAAAAATTATTACTCCATTTTACACAAGTTTTTGTGATTGGTATTGTAGCCACATTTCTATATATTGAACTGGATTATTCAGAAAAAATCCACTACCTCAATAATTCCGGGATTAACGATCTTGCTGATTCCAGGACTATTCAAAATTTAGACTATGTATTTAAAATAAGCACATACATTTACCTTATACAGGGCATTTTTTACTTCCTGGGTATTTACTTATTTTATAGAAAGTATAAATTAAAAATCAGAAACCTATATTCTGATCAAAAAACTAAAGAACTTAAACGCCTGGAATCAATTATCTATTTGATTTTGATAATGGTAATCACTAATATTATTACTGTTAACTTTATTGGATTAAACAAAATATGGAATAACGATTTATCGTTTATTTTAGTCAGTATTTTTATCACATTCTCATTTGGTTTTCTTGGGATATTGGGTGCTAAACAAAAAAACATTTATGCTGCAGAAACTATGATTAAAAATCAGGATCATGTTTTGAATAATCCAATTGAAGAACTAAAAAACAAGCTACTTTATCAGTTTAATGAGAAAAAGATCTACCTAAAAAAAGACTTAAATATTTGGGATGTATGTTTAGAAACCAATTCAAACCGAACATATATATCCCATTTAATAAATACAGAACTTGGATTAAACTTCAATTGCTTTGTTAATAAATACAGGGTTGATGAAGCCAAAAAATTGTTAATAAATCCGGATTTCGCTGATTTATCAATACAAACCATTGCAGATAGATCAGGATTTAACTCACTGGCATCTTTTAATCGTGCTTTCGGGAAATTCGAGAAAATGAGCCCGGGGAAGTTTAGAAAAGAAATTAGCAATTAAAAATTGGTCGTTGGTTGAATAATTTGAAGATGTGAAGATTTGAAAATGTGGAAATATTGGATGTCGATTATAATTAATTACCAGTGACTAATTACTGCTTAACAAGCCCCTTTCTTTTCATCGATAATAACATAATTGCCATAGCAATAGCCAATGAAATTATACCCAATAAAAACACACCGGTAAAACCAAAAAGTTCGAAAAAAAACACACCTACAAGCGGTGAAAATATCCCCCTAAATCCTGTTAAAGTCAAATGCACTGACTGATAATCGCTTACTTCTTCATCTTTACAAAAATATGCTGAACCAATATACCATAACAAAGCCATAGTAGCAGCAAATAATCCATAGAAAATATAAGAAGCAATCAGGCTATAATAAACCTTTATACCAAAAAATTCAAAATGTACATCATAATATTCTGTAAGGCCTAAGAAAAATAGATGTAATAACAAAAAACCAAATGTATAAACTGCAAATTTTCGGGGATCCATTTTCCCTATTAACTTCCCAAAATAGGGTAACAATAAAATAGCTATGGTATTATAAGCATTTTTGTAAAAAGCAATACTGGAATAATTCAAATGAAGTGCTTTTTCAAAAAAAATGGTAATTACAGCGGCAGTGGCCATCCACGCAAAACCATAAAACATAAAAGAAATTTCAAAATCCCTGTAAGGTTTATTGCCTTTTAATATTAAAATCATCTTTTTTATTGATTCATAAACAGAAATAAAAAAATTAGCCTTATAAACTGTCATTGCAACAACATGATATTCAATTTTTGTTAAAATAAAAATAGATGATATTCCAAGAATAGCAACCATTGGGTAGATATAGGTAAAGGCATAATTATTATAATCAAGCAAAAGACCAAAAAGAAAAGTTGCCACCATCATCATTACCTTATTTACTGTAGAAGCATAGCTGTATAATTTCCCAAAATCTTCATGAGAATAAGAATTTTTCAATAAATGATTAATCGCAGGAAACAATAAGGGATTTGCAAAATAGTATATCATCAAAATGGCTAAAAAAGCTATTTGATAGTAATAGTTCTCATCCAGGTTCATTGCATTGTCGGGAAAAAAGAATAAGAAAATAAGAGGGATACGGGTGGCGATACCCACAATCCTGATTAGTTTTTTCTTTTTCTTCACCCTTCTCAGGATTTCCCCGAAAAAGACAGAAAAAAGTAAAACTAAAACCATTACCTGGAACAAGAAAGCAATTTGGTAATTGCTCCCTTTTAAGCTCTTTATCAAGATAAATTCATTTAGGGCAAACAAACCCAAAATAAACCCGTCGATAATGGAATATATTATATGATAACGAAAGCTTTGCTTAGCATTGTCAGGAATTTTTATTTTAAAAAATGAAAGTATGTAATACACTAATTACTAATTTTAATTTCTGTATGCAAAAGTAACAAGTATTTTAGCTTTTAATTGAATATCTAACAAATATTATATTCACTGTTCTTTATGATATAAAAGTTTTATCTATTTTTGTACTGTTACTACAAACTGTGGGTAACTTCTATAAAGTTTTTTTTTATTTTGGTAGTAATGAGCGGAAATTTATACCTGATACCAACAACTTTAGGTGATACAATGTTAAATAATGTTCTTCCGGAACATACATTAAGCATTTTAAACCAAATAACGCATTATATTGTAGAAAATGTACGCACAGCAAGGCGGTTTCTGGTTAAGGCTAAAATAAAGCATAAAATTGATGATTTAACATTTTATGAGTTGAATAAACATAGTAACCCTCAGGATTATCATACTTATTTAACACCTGCTTTAAATGGTGAACATGTTGGTATACTTTCCGAGGCAGGTTGTCCGGGTATTGCTGACCCTGGAGCTGATATCGTTGAAATAGCACATGAAAAAAATATAAATGTTGTACCTTTGATAGGTCCATCTTCCATTTTATTAGCTTTAATGGCTTCCGGGATGAATGGCCAGAGTTTCGCATTTAATGGGTATTTACCTGTAAAAAATCCTCAAAGGATAAAGCAATTTAAAAATGATGAACAACGCTCAAAAAATGAGCACCAAAGCCAGATTTATATTGAAGCTCCATATCGGAATAAATCCCTATTGGCAGATATGTTGGAACAATTAAAACCGACAACTAAATTATGTATAGCTGTTGATATAACATTAGTAACTGAATTTATTAAAACTAAAACCGTAAAAGACTGGAGAAAAAAGATACCGGAAATAAATAAGAGACCGGCCATTTTTATAATACAAGCAAAGTAAATAATAAAGTTAACATATTACATTTTAAATTTAAATAAATAAAAATTAGAATCATGAAAAAACAACTATCATCACTAATTGTAATTATTGTAATTGCCCTAATTGCGGTAATTATTTTAAGTAGTAATATTTTTTACACGCTTCAACCCGGTGAAAAGGGCATAATATTCCGACCTTTAAGTAATGAATTGGATAAAGAACATGTTTTGGGTGTAGGTTTACATATTATTGCCCCATGGAATGATATGATCATTTACGACGTAAAAGAACAAAAAGTTGACGAGAACATGGATATCCTGGAGAAAAACGGATTATCAGTGCATGTTGATATTACTGTACGTTTTAACCCAATGTATGATAAAATTGGTGAACTACATGAAAAATTCGGTATAAATTATGTAAACAAATTAGTAATCCCAGAAGTTCGTTCAGAAGTACGAAAAGTGATGGGACGCTATGCAGCAGAAGAAATTTATGCAACCAAAAGGGCTGAAGTAGAAGCCGAAATAATCATGGAAACAGAGAAAGTACTAAAAAGCGAACAGAATAATATTGATTTAAAAGCAATATTAATCAGGTCAATTACTGTTCCTGAAAAAATAAAATCATCTATTGAGAATAAGCTTAAAGCTGAACAAGAAGCATTGGCATATCGATTTATTTTAGATAAGGAAAAGTCAGAGGCAGAAAGGAAAAAAATTGCAGCAGAAGGTGAAGCTAATGCAAACAAGATAATCAACAGCAGTTTAACAAGAGAACTTCTACAAATGCGTGGAATTGAAGCAACTATTAAACTATCTGAATCACCTAATTCAAAAGTGGTAGTAATAGGTAGTGGAAAAGATGGTATGCCGTTAATTCTGGGTAATAATTAGTGTTAGCCAATTAAATAAACGTTTTTATACATTTTGGTTTTATCCAATTTATTGAAACAGCAGTATTCAGTTCTCAGTATACAGTCTTTATAAGGATTTTGTGTACTGAGGACTGTCTACTGCCAACTTCTTATATTTTAAAATAAGTCTGGCTTTATTAACGAGCATTTGGTAATTTTATCAACATGAACAGAGCAGCAAAAAATGGGGCAAAAAAGCAAGCTTTTGAACAGGATCTAATTCTGGATCATTTGGATGCACTTATTTATGTTGTTGATATGAATAGTTATCGTATTTTATACATGAACAAACATGCCAAAGAACTATATGGTGATGTTGCGGGGCAAATTTGTTGGGAGAAATTTCAGGAAGGTCAAACAGGTCCTTGTAAATTTTGCGATAAGGAAAATTTATTAAAAAACGCAGGTAATAAATTACCCAGCAGAGATGAACAAAACCCAATTAATAACAAATGGTATGAAACCTATGATAATATAATTCATTGGTCGAACAATGAAAAAGCACGCTTACATGTTGCTTATGATATTACAAACAGAAAGACCGATGAAATTAACTTAAAAATCCATTTAAAACAACAAGAACTCTTTTCAAATATTGCGCTTACATTTAATCAGCAAAAACCATTTGCAAATAAAGTGAATGAGGTGCTTCATGTTGTTGGCAAATTTGTAAATGCTGATAGGGTCTCATTATATGAGAATTTTGCAAAAAATACAAAAACCCAACTAACTTATGAATGGTGTAATAAAAATGTTTCAGCAAAATTAAACAAGTTACCCTCAATCTCATTTGATAAGCACCACCCTTTGTATAAAAGAATACTAAAAGATAAAATCTTAAATCTCAAAAATATTACAGAAAGCGAATATTTTGAAAGCCTAAAAGTTTTTGTTGATTTTAAAGTAAAATCAATGCTTTTGATACCTATATTTTTACACAAAAATCACATGGGATTTATAAGCTTTGAAAAATGTAACAAAACCAGAAACTGGAATGAAAATGAAACCAATTTATTAAGTACTTTTGGAAATATTATTTCTACTGCATTTGAACGAAAAACAATTGAAGAAAAAAGACTAAGGAGTGAACAAAAATTAAAAATAGCCAATGCTACTAAAAACCGGTTTTTATCAATAATTACCCGTGATTTACAAACACCTTTTTCTGATTTAAAAAGCCTTTCATCGTTATTGGCAGACAGTTATGACAAATGGGATAATCAAAAACGCAAAATCTTTATCGATTCAATTTTAAATTCATCGAGCCAGGGATATAATTTACTTAATAACCTGATAGTATGGTCTAAAATTCAATCCAAGCAAATTAGTTTTAACCCGGAAAGTATTGATATTAAAAGTGTAATTGGACAAACAATAGAAAAACTACAAAGCCGTGCTGACAGAAAAGAAATCAAAATAAGTGGAATACCAGAAAACCAGATTTTTGTATGTGCTGACTACTACATGTTGAATACGGTTTTTCATAATTTGGTTAACAATGCTATTAAATTCACAAAATTTAAAGGTTCGATTACCATAATATTAAAAACACTTAAAAAAAATCTTGAAGTTAGTATTTGTGATACTGGTGTAGGAATTAAAAAGGAAGACCTTAACAAATTATTTCGGATTGACATAGATCAAACAACCTTTGGCCCACCTGAAGAAAAGGGAACAGGTTTGGGCTTAATTATTTGCAAAGAATACGTTAAGAAAAACGGTGGTAAAATCTGGCTGGAAAGTGAGTTTAAAAAAGGAAGTGAGTTTAAATTCACCGTTCCTTTGAGTAAGTGGTACAGGTATTTTTCAAAGTAGTATTCAGTAAACAGTATCGGTAAGCTTGCTATTGAATAAATAAATATAAATAAATGGGATTCAGAGAATTATTAGCGTATCAGAAGGCATTCAAGCTAGCAATGGAAATTCATTAAATAACAAAAACTTTTCCTTTAGAAGAAAAATATATTGATTTGAAATTACAATCTGAGGAAGTAGGTAAATTATTAAATTTTATGATGAATAATCCTGCTAAATATAAATAAACAGTAGGCAGTAAGCAGTATTCAGCAGTGAACTGGGAACTACTTCTTTATCCCACTAATCTTTTGAATTTCATTTAACTTATTTAAAGCTTCCATGGGTGTAAGGTTATTAATATCTAAATTTTCAATCTCATCCCTAATCTGCTTTAAAACCGGGTCGTCAAGTTGAAAAATACTTAATTGATATCCCTCCCTTTGTTTAGCAAGTTTCCCAACAGGTTTTGCTGGTGTATTATTATCTCTTGTTTGCTCTAAATTTTCAAGGATTTTCTCAGAACGGTTCACCACACTTATAGGCATGCCGGCCATTTTTGCCACATGAATACCAAAACTGTGCTCACTTCCCCCTTTTGCAAGTTTTCTTAAAAATATAATTTTGTTATTCAATTCCTTAACAGCAACATTGTAATTTGTAATACCTGAAAAAGATTTTTCCATTTCATTTAACTCGTGGTAATGAGTGGCAAACAAAGTTTTTGCCTTAGCATCAGGGTGTTCATGAATATATTCAACAATAGCCCAGGCAATAGATATTCCATCGTATGTACTCGTTCCCCTTCCTAATTCATCAAAAAGTATTAGGCTGCGTTCAGAAATATTATTCAATATACTTGCAGCCTCGTTCATTTCAACCATAAATGTTGATTCACCTAATGAAATATTATCCGATGCACCAACCCTGGTGAAAATTTTATCTACATAGCCAATTTTAGCACTTTTTGCCGGAACAAAACTCCCAACCTGGCTTAATAATACTATTAAAGCAGTTTGCCGGAGTAAAGCAGATTTACCCGACATGTTTGGTCCTGTAATAATTATAATCTGCTGATCTTTATCATTTAATAGGACATCATTAGCAATGTAGGGTTCATCATCCGGAAGTTGCTGCTCAATTACAGGATGCCTACCTTGTTTAATATCAATGACTTTTGAATCATTTATTTCCGGTTTTATGAAATTATTTTGAACGGCAACAGTTGCAAATGAGAGCAAACAATCGATTTGGGCAATTATATATGCATTTAACTGAATACTGGAAATATAGTCATTCAATCCTAATACTAAATCATTAAAAAGCCTGGTTTCCAGCTCTTGAATTTTTTCCTCAGCACCAAGTATCTTCGATTCGTATTCCTTTAGCTCTTCACTAATATATCTTTCTGCACTAACCAGCGTTTGTTTTCTTATCCACTCTGGTGGCACCTTATCTTTATGGGTATTTCTGACTTCAAAGTAATACCCGAAAACATTATTAAATCCAACTTTAAGTGAAGCAATTCCCGTTTTCAGAGTTTCCCTTTCCTGCATTTTTTTTAAGAAATCTTTACCTGAAAAAGCAATATCCCTTAAATCATCTAGTTCCTTTGAAACTCCGGTTTTGATAACATTTCCTTTCTGGACCTGAACAGGCGGGTCTTCATTTATCTCATTTTCAATACGATCCTTTATTGTTGTACAAGGGTTTAATTGTTCTGCCAGTTTAATTAAGTTTGCTTCATTAGAGGTAGTACAAAACTCTTTAATTGGAATTATCGCGTTTAATGAATTTTTCAATTGAACAACTTCACGGGGAGTTACACGCAATAAAGCAACTTTTGATATTAACCTCTCTAAATCACCAATTTGTTTAATTTGTTTTTCAATTGCTGATTTAGTTTCAGGATTATTCACATAATAATCAACCACATTCAAACGATCATTTATTGGTTGAATATTCTTTAATGGCAGGCTCAACCATCGCCTCATTAACCGTGCACCCATAGGCGACCAGGTTTTGTCCATTATATTAATTAAGGCCTTACCGCCCTCATTCACCGGAGAAAGTACTTCAAGGTTTCGTATGGTAAACTTATCCAGCCAAACATATAACTCTTTTTCAATCCTGTTTAGTTTAGTTATGTGTTTATTTTCTGTATGATGAGTTAAATCAAGGTATTGAAGTATGGCCCCGGCAGCTATATTGCCCTGATAAAGTGTTTCAACTCCAAAACCTTTTAATGACGTTGTGTCAAACTGTTTCAATAAACGCTCAATCGCAGTTTCCTTTGTAAACACCCAGTCTTCCAGTGGGTACATATATAATTTAGATCCAAATAATTCCCTGAATTGCTTTTGTTTACTGCGCTCAACCAATACTTCCTTTGGCTTAAAACTAACCAATAATTTATCAATATAATCGAAACTACCCTGTGCAGAATAGAATTCACCGGTTGATAAGTCCAAAAAGGCAATTCCTGACACAGATTTTTCGACATTTACACAAGCCAGGTAATTATTTTCCTTATGCTCAAGCACATTATCATTAATAGTAACACCTGGCGTAACCAACTCTGTCACACCACGTTTAACAATGTTTTTAGTGAGTTTCGGATCCTCAAGCTGCTCGCAAATGGCAACTCTCTGCCCTGCCCTTACAAGCTTAGGTAAATATGTGTCTAAAGCATGATGTGGAAAACCTGCCAATTCTACATATGAGGCAGCACCATTTGCCCTTCGTGTAAGTGTTATTCCCAATATTTCGGATGATTTTATAGCATCTTCTGAGAAGGTTTCATAAAAATCACCTACACGGAATAATAATATTGCATCCGGATGTTTTGATTTAATATCCAGATACTGCTTCATTAAAGGTGTTTTAACAGGACTTTTTGCCACGTATCGTAGTTTTATTTATTCGTTCAGGTACTAATTAGTCAGTCTATAATGTCTACTTTTCTTTTTTAAACACTGGTTACTGGTTAATTATTGCAAGAAATTAATATTCAGCACAAAACAACCAGAACCCAGGAACCAGTACCTGCCTATTTATTGTAACAAATTTCATTAAATAAAATATGTCTGACTTTATGGACAAACACTTTTTAGACGCACAAATGTATTAAACTAATTATATCCTAATGCCAACTGTTAATAACTTTGGATATTTTTATTAAATTTGAATGTTTAATAAAATTATTTGTTAAAAATCATTTTTAGGAATATAAATTAATAGTAAATTGCACTTATTATTTAATGGTTTAACCAAATCTATAAAAAATGCAAAAAATATTTATCATTGGAGCAGGTTTATCTTCATCAAGCTTAATTAAATATTTATTAGATAACTCTGAAGAGCATAATTGGAAAGTGTTAATTGGTGATATTTCAGAAGAAACTGCTAAAAAGAAAATAAATGGACACCCTAATGGTGATGCATTTAAATTTGATATTAACAATGCTGAAAAAAGAGATAAGTTAATAAGCGAAGCTGATATTGTTGTATCAATGCTACCAGCTTCTATGCATTATTCAGTTGCAGAAGCATGTATCCATTTTGGTAAAAACATGGTTACAGCTTCTTATGTTTCTAAAGAAATTAGAGCATTAAATGAAGAAGCAAAAAAGAAAGGAGTACTTTTATTAAATGAAATTGGTGTAGATCCCGGAATAGACCACATGTCTGCAATGCAGGTTATTGACAGGATTAAAGAGAAAGGCGGTAAATTAACGGAGTTTGAATCTAATACAGGTGGTTTAGTTGCTCCAAAATACGATAATAATCCGTGGAACTATAAATTTACCTGGAATCCAAGAAATGTTATCCTGGCAGGACAAGGTTCTTGTTCTCAGTTTTTACATAATGGTAAATATAAATATATTCCATATCAAAAACTTTTTCAAAGGACAGAAAGAATTAATGTTCTTGATCTAGGCGAGTTTGAAGTATATCCAAATAGAGACTCTTTAAGCTATCAGGGTATTTATGGCCTTAAAAAATTAGACACAATGTTTAGAGGAACAATGAGGCGACCGGGATATTCAAGAGCATGGAATGCCTTTGTTCAATTAGGTGCAACTGATGATGGTTTTGTATATCAAGATTCCGAAAATCATACTTATCGTGAGTTTATAAATAGTTTTACACCATTTTGTGTTGAAAAAACAGTTGAGCAAAAGATTGCTGAATATCTGAATTTAGACCCTGATTCTGAGATAATGTATAAATTGCGTTGGACTGGTATTTTTGAAGATAAGAAAATTGGCTTAAAAAATGCTACACCCGCACAAATTTTACAGCAATTACTTGAGCAAAAATGGTCTATGGATGAAGATGATAAAGATATGATTGTTATGCAGCATCAGTTTATATATGAACTTAATGGCGAGAAAAAGAAGCTTTATTCTTCATTAATTGTTTATGGAGAAGATCAAGTACATACTGCAATGAGTATTACTGTTGGAATCCCTGTTGCAATTGCTGTAAAAATGATTTTAACAGGTAAAATTAAAGAAACAGGGGTGAAAATTCCTATTGAGAAAAACATTTACGAACCCGTATTAAAAGAATTAGAAAATTATAAAATTAAATTTATAGAAGAAGAAGAAAATTGGCAAGAAGAGAAAACGGGTATTTAGTTAAGGTGACTTCTAAAAAGTCGATTATTAAGGCTTGCCAAAATTTTAAAGCTCGATTTTACTCCTGTAAATGAGTGTTTTAAAATTTTGGCGTAACGCAGAGAAGCGGATTTTTAGAGGTTGCCTTAAAATTATGAAAAAAAATAAAGCCAAGAATACGCTAATAAAAAATTTGCATATTCGTGGCTTTTTGTTTTCTAAAATATTTTGATATTTTTTATTTACTAAGTCTTTTTTACTTTCCATGATGTAGTTGAAAGAAAAATAAGATATTGGGCCAGCCAGTATGTAATTATGGTTAATTCACGATCAAACATAAAATGTTCATAAAACCGGTAAATGGCAATAAAAGTATCGCTTATGGTAAAAAATAGTGCACCAATAAAAGCCAGATTGGCTAGTTTGCCATTTTTACGCTGTACAAAAGAGCGCCAAAGCATTGTCGTTATAACAACAACATAGAATAATACCGGTAGGCGCATATCCCCGAGGTGAGATTGAAGAAAGAAAAATAAAATGGCCCCATAAGCATAAAAGGGAATACTTTCAAGCAATGCTGGTTTTTTCGACTTTTTAAAAAAAGCAAAGATATAAATAACATGGGCAGCTAAAAAACTCACCAAACCAAATAAAAACTGGTTAACTGCTTTTGCCAGCAAAATATCACCAATTAAAGAAAGAATTAAACCTATAGTTATCAGGTTATTGTAGCTATTTTTTCGACTAACCGAAACAATTAAAACAATTAAAGGAATTGGTTTACTTATAGTCTGAATAAGCAGGTTGTCGGTTTCATAACCATAAAAAAATCCCAGGATTCCAAGAAAGAAAAAAATGTATGCAATTGGTTTCATATGTAATAAATTATAGATTAGAAATTATAGATTTTATATTTGTTAAATTGATAATTTATCATTTATCATTGTTTTATAAATTATTATAAGTCAGCCAATATTAAAGGGAAGCTAAACCTACATGCAGTAGAAGTTAATTGTAAGACAATTAGCGTTTTAGGTATTGGGGGTTATGGCATTATTATTCAATTGATCAATTTACTATAAAAACTTAACGAACTATTGTTTTCAATTTAAAATTAACTAATCGGCATTCGTGCAAGCGGTGTAATATCTTGCCCAACAAACTCGCCTTTTAAATATTTGTGATAGCCTGTAATAGCAATCATGGCAGCATTATCAGTAGTAAATTTAAATTCAGGAAAAAATACATTCAGATTCTGTTTTTCACCAAGTTCATAAAGCATATTTCTCAAACCACTATTTGCTGAAACACCACCTGCAACCGCAATCTCCTTAATTCCTGTTTCTTTAATGGCCTTTTTTAATTTATTTAATAAAATATCAATAATAGTGAACTGTATTGATGCACACAAATCATCCCTGTTTTCCTTAATAAATTCAGGATTTTCTTTAATCCTGTCCCTGATAAAATATAAAAATGCTGTTTTCAGTCCACTAAAACTATAATCAAGATCTTTAACCTTAGGCCGCGTAAATGTATATGCTAATGGATTTCCATCTTTAGCATATTTATCAATCAGTGGACCACCGGGATAAGGCAGACCTATTGTTTTTGCACATTTATCAAAGGCTTCACCAGCAGCGTCATCAATGGTTTGACCAATAATTTCCATTTCAAAATAATCGTTTACCTTAATTATTTGTGAATGCCCGCCTGACACCAATAAACACAAAAAAGGAAATTCAGGATGTTTATTTTCCTTATCCTTTTCTTTAATAAAATGTGCTAAAACATGTGCCTGCAGATGATTCACTTCAATCAAAGGAATTTCATTTACCAAGGCAAAACCTTTAGCAAAAGAATTTCCAACAAGCAATGAGCCTAATAAACCCGGCCCTCTTGTAAAAGCAATTCCTATAATGTCTTCTTTTTTTACTCCGGCAATCTTTATTGCCTGGTCAACAACAGGTATTATATTCTGTTGATGTGCCCTTGAAGCCAATTCAGGCACAACTCCACCATAAGCTCTATGAACTTCTTGGTTTGCAATAATATTTGAAAGTAAATATCCGTCTTTAATTATAGCAGCGGATGTGTCATCGCATGAGGATTCAATGCCTAATATTATCCCATTCATCAATTAATCAATTTTTATTACTATTTAAAAGACATTTCATATATAATAATGATATACTGAACATTAAGCTGAAATGTTGTATTATAAACCAAATATCTATCCTTCTTTGAGGGATTCAACTTTTTATTTTTATGATAAAAATATATCTTTGAATTCTGATTACAAAAATAAAAAGTCTTTACAAGAAAATACCAAACTTCAAATTAAAAATTAAAATATTGTAATTTTATTAAGTACAATAATTAAATTCCGGCAACTATTAAAAGATGGATTAAAATATTGGTCATTAGTCTGGTTATAATAGTAGGTCTGCCTTCTGTGGCCTATTTTATTTTCAGGCTACCTTCTGTTCAAAGTTGGTTATCAACTAAAATCAGCACCTATGTATCAGAAAAAATAAATACTAAAGTTTCTTTAGAAGGGGTTGATATTTCTGTTTTTGATCATTTTATATTTGAAAAGTTCTATATTGAAGACCAACAACAAGATACTTTGCTGTATTTTAACAAACTGGCGGTAAATATTGATAGATTTAGCATTCCCAAACAGTTTATTTTTCTGGATAAAATAAAACTGGATCATTTTGTATCACATATATCTGATGATTCTTTAGGTGTTTCAAATTTCCAATTTATTATTGATCAACTAAGTTCAGAAAACCCGGACACCATAACCAGTAAGTCTGACTGGAAAATTAGTTGTGAAAAAATTGAAATAATAAATTCTGCTTTCTCTTATTTTGTAGCTGATACGATTGAAGTAAATTATGGTATTAACTATAGTGATTTAGACCTTTGCAATGTGAATTTATATGCAAAAAATTTACTTGTTGCGGGTAATTCGGTAATGGTTAATATTGATTCCTTAAGTGTTAAAGATAAAAGTGGCCTGAACATTAAAAGACTTCAGTCAAATGCTTTTGTAAGCAATGAACGAATTGACCTAAACAAATTTACAGTAATTACTGATAACAGTAACTTGTATATAAAAAAACTGAAATTTTCATATGCAAGTTTTAATGCCTTTAGCAATTTTCTGAAAGAGGTAGAAATGAAAGTCCTGATAGCTGATTCTACTTTATTGAATTTAAAAGATTTAAGTTATTTTGTTCCACAACTCAAAGGACACAATCAAAGACTAAGTATTTTTGCAGATATAAATGGAACAGTTGATCAGCTAAATGCAAAAAAGATTGACATCAGATATGGAAAAGGTACCCGACTGAAAACCAATTTTAAACTGAATGGTTTAGCTGCTTTTGACAATTTAACCTATAATATTTTTCTTGATTCATTAACCACTTCAATTGTTGATATTAATAGTATTAGAGATCCTTCAGATACTACGAAAAGAGTAATTCCAATCCCTGAAAACCTTAAACATATAGGCAAAATATACTATAGTGGTCAAATAAAAGGAAGTTTACAGGATATTGAAATGAAAGGTGATTTAATAACAGGTTTGGGCAATATCATTTCCGATTTACGAATATTGGAAAATACCGAAACTTCTTCTTATAAGATAAAAGGAAATTTTATAGGTAAAGAACTACTTATTGGAAATGTTATTGAGAACAAAAATGTTGGCAAGTTTGATATAATTGATACTTTGGATGTAAACATTTCAAAAAAGGGTGATATTGAAGGTTGGTCAAAAGGCTTGGTTTCCAATTTGCAATTATACAATTACAGTTATGATTCCATCCATTTTAATGGAATAATTAAACCAAACAGTTACCGTGGTAACATAAAAATTGATGATCGTAATATAAAACTAGATCTTGCAGGAAATTATATTTCTATAGACTCTGTTCCAAGAATCTTGTTTTCAGCTGATCTTAAAAAATTTATTCCTTACAAATTACATTTACTTGAAGATAGCGCCTTTAGGTCTTCTCTACAAATTACGGGAAACATACAAGGTGATGACCCCGATGAAATTACCGGGAAATTAGACTGTGCTTTACGTTATTTTCAAAATTCAAATAATAAACTAAAATCAGAAAAAATTTACCTGACAATAAATCGTAATGAAGATTCAAGCAAAACAGTTAAATTGAATTCGGATTTTATGGATATTGATATGTCAGGTAAAATGAAATTAAAAACCATTGGCAAATCAATCAATAAATTCATTTGCCAATATATGCCATCCTTGGCTGATACAACAGGCTTACAACAAGAATGTGATGATTCTTTAAGTATTAATAACCCAAATAGCACAGATGTGTCATTAAATTTAAGGGTTAAAAATATAGACAAACTAATTAACCTGTTTCTAAAAGACACAAAAATAAAATATGGGACTCATATAAATGGCCGGTTAAATTTTGATCCTGACAAATTTTCACTTGAAGCATATAGTCCTGAATTGACAATAGAAGGTACTAAGTTAACCGAAGTCATTTTAAATGGAGATAACAGAAATGAGCAACTCAGTTTTTACTTGAACTCCAAAAATATTTTTTGGAGTGAAGAGAATAGTCTAGATAACTCTTTGCTTCAAAGTTTTATAAAAAATGATAGTATTTATTTGGACTTTATGTGGAATAGTTTCCTTGATACGCTTAACTACAATGGAAACATATCAATTGTTGCTGGAATTGAGAACCGTATAAATGCATCGCCAGTTTACAAAATTAAATTAAAACCTTCAAACTTTACCATTCATAAAAATGAATGGGATGTTAAAAGTAATGAAATATTGATTGATACTAATTTTATAGATTTAGGTGAGATAGATGCCCAGAGCAATAATGATGAACACTTTTTTGTAAAAGGGGTATTATCTGATAAGTTAACAGATACACTGGAACTGGATGTCAATAAATTTGATATCAAAATTATGAACCTGCTGTTTGAAGAAACCGGTGTCCGGCTAAACGGAAAGCTGTCAGGCAATACTCAAATAGTTAGTGTATTAGGTGATTTACAGGTTAACTCAGAAGATTCTATTAGCAATTTAAAAATAAATAATGAAAAAATCGGGAAGTTATTTCTTGATTTAGATTGGGATAACACAAATTCTACATTATCAGTATTAGCAAATACACAGCTAAAAAAGACTAAAAATTTGATTTTAAAAGGAGATTACAAAATAAAAGATGATGCACTTGATTTTAAAATTGACATAACAAGGCTTCCATTTTTGATCGTTGAGCCATTTGTAAATGAATATATTTCTGATGTAAATGGTAAAATTAGCGGCGATATGACCATTAAAGGAAGTACCAAAAAACCGGACATTAGAGCTGGTCTCAAATTTGTTAGAGCTGGCTTCAAAGCAAATTATACCCAAACCTATTATAGTTTTACAGATAGTTTATTTATTGAAGAGGGTAATATCCGATTTAAGAAGATGAAACTTAATGCAGGAAGAAACAGTTTTGCCTGGGTAAGCGGCGATATTTCCCATAAAGACTTTGATGAAATCAAACTTGACATAACTTTTGATGCTCATAACTTTTTATTCTTAAATACCAGACAGACAGACTCATCACTTTTTTATGGAAATATTTTTGCCAGTGGGGGAATTAAACTCAAAGGTGAGATTGATGATCTAAATATTGATATTAAACTTAAAACAGGTAAAGGTACCAAGTTTTTTCTTCCTTTAATGACCAGTAGCGAAGCAAGCCAAAATGAATTTATCACTTTCAAAACTCTTGATACAACTAAAAATGATGAAAGTTTATTAAATCAGGTTGATTTAAGTGGTATGAATATCAATTTTGACCTGGAAGTCACCTCCGATGCCACCATGCAAATAATTATGGATGAAACAGTTGGTGATATAATAAAAACACAGGGAACAGGGAACTTAAATATTAAAGTAGATAAAGCAGGTGACCTCTTTATTTTTGGCTTGTATACGGTTTATAAAGGCGATTATTTATTTACGCTACAAAATCTAGTAAATAAAAAATTTATTTTGGACAAAGGAAGTACCATTAGATGGTATGGCGATCCTTATAATGCCGAAATGAAAATGGCTGCTGTTTATAGAATTAATAAAGTACCTGTATATGATTTAACGAAAAATGAAGAACACAGAGATACAAGGACAGATGCATATTGTAACTTGTTAATGAAAGGTGGCCTTGTGAATCCGATCATCGAGTTCGACCTTGATGTTCCCAATGCACAAGAACCGATTCCCTCAAACATTGACAACCTAACTCAGGATGAACTGAACAAGCAAATACTTTCTTTGCTGATTATGAACAAGTTTCGCCCATTACCAGGTCTGGAATCCTCTGTTTCCAGTGGTGCTGTATTAAGTACCAACGGAATAGAAATGCTTACAAATCAATTAAGTAACTGGTTATCGAAGCTAAGCGATGATTTTGATATTGGATTAAATTATACTCAAGGTGGTGCAGGCACCAGTGATGAAGTTGAAGTTGCCTTATCGACACAATTATTTAATAACATGGTAAGTATAAATACAAATGTGGGTGTTGGTGGCTCAAAAACTGATCAAACCAGTCAGGCTGAACAAAACTCTGCTAATAAAATAGTTGGGGATGTTGAAATTGAGGTTAAATTAAATAAAAAAGGTTCATTAAAAGGAAAAGTATTTAACCGCTCAAATAAAAGATCAGAATTTGCCAATGACCAAACCCTCTACACACAGGGGGTTAGCGTTCTTTACCGAAAAAATTTTAATACTTTTGGTGAATTATTTAGAAGCATCTGGGAATCTATTACTTTCAAAAAAAGAAGAGATGAGAAAAATGAAAATGAAAATGCAAATAAAGATATTGAAAGAAAAGAACCGGAAACAAACCCTGTCACCCAATAATATTTTATCTAATTGACATATTTAATTCTAAATTAGTCCCGGATTTCTTATCTTGTTATATTTATTTGGCAAAATATTATATTTCTTGATTGAGATTGATGAAGTGTTTGCCAGAAAACTAAGTCTCTGATAAAGAAAACGTCAAGAATGAGGCTTTCGTAGTTTTGAAAATCAGAAGTCTCCCGATATAGATTTTGTAAGGTTTTTATTTAAAACCAACAAAAAGCATAATCGGGATGACTGTTTTCAAAACAAGAGTAACGAAACCTTTAGCTCACTGCCTGCCCCGGTTTTTTTTTTCGGGGAACACCTATTAAATAATATAATGTTAGTGAGTAATTATTGGCCTTTTCTTTCAAAGACTGATTAAGTTTTTACTAACATCATATGGAATCATTTATTACTTTATTCCTCTCTGATACATAGATTTTATCATTTTATGTTAGAAAATATAAAAAAATCAAAAAAATAATTTTCATTTATCAGATGAACATATCTATATTTGCACATCTTGAAAAAAATTCAACTTATTATTAATCAATTAAATAAAAGATAATTATGTTTATTTTAATGATCATCGTTTTTGTTCTGGGCTATACTGCGATTGCTCTTGAGCATCCGCTAAAGGTTGATAAAGCCGCTTCTGCCCTCATGATAGGTTCTTTAACCTGGGTTATTTTTATTATGGGAGGCTTTGACATCCTTAATCTAGGATATAGCCGTGCCTGGGAAGAGTTTAAAGCCACTTTACCGGCTGATGCATTTTCAAATCCAATTGAAACTGCACAACATATTCAGCATTTTATTGTACACCAAGAAATTTTACACCATTTAGGTGAAATTTCACAAATTCTTTTCTTCTTATTGGGTGCAATGACAATTGTTGAAATTGTTGACCAGTACCAGGGATTTAAAGTAATTACTGATAAAATTAAAACAACAAACAAGGTTAAATTATTATGGATACTTAGCTTTTTGACATTTTTCATGTCAGCTGCATTAGATAATTTAACTACAACTATTGTTTTGGTTGCTTTACTAAGGAAATTAATTGCCGACAAGAAAACCCGTTGGTTTTTTGCCAGCATGGTTATACTGGCTGCGAATGCCGGTGGTGCATGGTCCCCAATTGGTGATGTTACTACCATTATGTTATGGATTGGCGGCCAGGTAACTGCAGCAAATATTATTGCAATGGTAATTTTCCCTAGCCTGGTTACCATGATTATACCTGTTCTATTATTGTCCTTTACAATGAAAGGAAATGTTGAACGTCCTGTATTAGACAGTGCAAACAACAATGAATACACTACAGAACGAGAACGATTATTTATTTTAATTTTAGGCGTTTCTGCTTTATTATTTGTTCCTGTATTTAAAACCCTTACCCATTTACCTCCATATATGGGCATGTTATTAGGTTTAAGTGTTTTATGGGTCGTCACAGAAATCATCGGAAGAGGTAAATCTGATGAGGACAAAAGAAAACTATCAGTAGTTTCCATACTATCAAAAGTTGATGTTCCTACGGTTTTATTCTTCCTGGGTATTCTTTCAGCTGTTGCAAGTTTACAATCTGCCGGTCATTTAGATCTTTTAGCAGGTTTCCTTGATGAAAAATTAGGAAATATATACTTAATCAATAGTGCTATTGGTGTTTTATCTGCTATTGTAGATAATGTACCTCTTGTTGCTGGTGCCATGGGTATGTATGAAGTTGTTGATCCTGCAATGCTTGCTTCTTTACCAGCAGATCAGGCTGCTTACATGTCGCATTTTATGGTTGATGGTACTTTTTGGGAGTTACTTGCTTTCTGTGCAGGAACAGGTGGTAGTATCCTAATTATTGGCTCAGCAGCAGGTGTTGCTGCTATGGGAATGGAAAAAATTGATTTTATTTGGTACATGAAAAAGATTAGCTATTTAGCTTTTATAGGATATGTTGCGGGAATTGGTGCTTTCTATTTGCAAGATATGTTATTGCATGGCTAAAATAAACATATAATTTTGAAAAAAGGCTGTCTTATTGGGGTAGCCTTTTTTTTGCTAAAAAAAGTTAAAATTTGTTTAAATTAAAATAATTGAAGTGTTCTTTATGTTTATTATTTATATTTGAGCAAATTTTTAATACAAGGGCAGTTTTATGTACAGAAAGGGCATTTATCAATTCATTTTCGTTATACTCATTTTAACCAGCATAAAGAATCCTGCACAAGTATGTGCGCAAATATCCTCTGAACAAGCTTATAAGTTCAACCGGGTAATGGATTTAATCAGCATGTTTTATGTTGACACCATTAAAGAACAAAAGTTAGTTGAACAAGCAATTATTTCCGTACTTAAAGATCTTGACCCACACTCAATTTACATAAATAAAGATGAAGTAAAGGAAATGAACGAGCCTTTGATTGGAAGTTTTGACGGAATTGGGATTACATTTAACATTTTTAAAGATACTGTTTATATAGTGCGTACTTATCCTGGCGGACCTTCTGAAAAAGCAGGCTTAAAACCGGGCGATCGCATTGTAAGTGTTGAAAATGAACTAATTGCGGGCACAGGGATTAATTTGGGTATGGTGAAAAAATTGCTTCTTGGCAAAAAAGGTACAAAAGTAAACATCAGTATTAAAAGAAAGAGCATTACAGAACTTATTGATTATACAATTATAAGAGGTAAAATTCCTATAAATAGTATTGTAACAGCCTACAAAGCAGATGAAAAAATAGGTTATATTAAATTAACCAAGTTTTCAGCAACAACTATAGATGAATTTGAAAAAACAATAAAAAAATTAAAAAAAGAAGGTGTCAACGACCTGATATTGGATTTAAGGGATAATGGAGGTGGTTATTTAAGAACAGCAATTAATATAGCTGACCAGTTTATACAGGCAAACAAACTTATAGTATTTACTAAAGGTACAAGTAGTCCAAGATCAAATTACTTTTCCACATCAAAAGGGTTATTTGAAAAAAGCAAGCTTATAGTTCTGATCGATGAAGGTACTGCCTCGGCAAGTGAAATTGTAACTGGTGCAGTACAAGATTGGGACAGAGGAGTGGTTATTGGAAGGCGATCGTTTGGTAAAGGATTGGTACAAAGACCATTTCATTTGATGGACGGCTCAATGATTAGATTAACAATTGCCAGGTACTATACACCAACCGGACGATTAATTCAAAAATCATATGCTGGGGGATATCAAAACTATTCTGAGGATATAGATAACAGGTTCAACAATGGAGAACTATTTTCAGAAGATAGTATTCATTTTGTAGACTCCCTAAAATATTTGACTCTGAATAAAAACAGAAAAGTATTTGGTGGTGGTGGTATTATGCCGGATATTTTTATAGCAGCTGATACCAGCGCAGTGCCTGCTTTTTACAGAAAACTATTAAGGACAGGGAAATTAAATGAATTTATCCTAAAGTATATTGATAATAACCGGACTGTTTTAATATCCAGGTATCCTGATTTTAATTCGTACAAAGAAAACTTTAAAGTAGATAATTCAATACTGAATGAATTAATAAAGTTTGCAGTTATTGAAGAACTTAAGGATCCTGATTCAAAAGAATATCTATTGGCTCTTGAATCAAAAACTACTGATAATAATATATATGATCCAATTCTTGATGGTAATGAAGAAATGCTTAAGCATCAGTTAAAAGCCTTGATTGCAAGAAATATCTGGGGTGACAGAACTTTTTATGAAATTTTTAATCAAAAAGACAAGACTTATCTTAAAGCTATAGCTGTATTAAAAAATCCGCAATTATATAATTCAATATTGGGATACTAAAATCCCATATCCCACAATAGTTTTCAGAACAATGGATAACATTACACCTTGGTTTATCAGTCATTACGACGAAGTACTGGGAATAATATTTTCATTTATCTACCTCTACTTTTCAATTAAACAAAATATCTGGCTTTGGCCTTTGGGAATAATAAGTTCAGCCATATATATCTATATATTTTTTAATGCCGGAATATATGCCGATATGGGATTACAGGTTTATTATGTTTTAATCAGTATTTACGGCTGGTATCATTGGAGTTTTGGGAACACAAAAAATAGCACAGTTCAAAAACTAAAAGTTCAGTTTACTGAAAAAAGAATGGTTATCGTACTAATTATTATTACATTGGTACTTTTTATCCTTATATCGCAAATTTTAATAAATTTTACTGATTCAAAAATTCCATATTGGGATGCATTCACAACAGCAACAAGTATAACTGCAACCTGGATGCTGGCAAAAAAATATATTGAGCACTGGTTAATTTGGATTGTGGTAGATTTTGCATCAGTAGGAATCTATTTTTACCGAGAATTATATCTTACTATATTTTTATACATGGTTTATGGTACTATGGCAATTATTGGATATATGCAATGGAAAAAGGATATTGTTCAAGTATTAAATAATGGCAGGAAAAGTTAAGCGAATAATTATATCAGGCCCTGAATCAACAGGAAAAAGTAATTTGGCGAAACAATTA
>JBDLJL010000056.1:0-30220 GCA_039714415.1 Bacteroidota bacterium | reverse complement strand
TTCACCTGCAATTGAATCAAGATAAGCAGTTTCTTTTAGAGGATCATTTTTTGCATATTCAACCGCATCACTTTTCACCTTATTTGCAAAATAGGTAAAAGAAAGTTGATAGATACTTACTAATGTCAAGGCAATTGCAAATAGTTTAATTGCTCCTTTGTTTTGCATTTTTCTTTACTTTAATTATATTTTATTAACTATTTATTTTTTGAGAGCGCAAATATATAGATTTTTTTTTAAAATAAAGACTTAATTAACACTTCGTTAAATTATAAATTATAAATCATAAATTATAAATTAACTTATTAATAATCAACACCTTACACCATTCAAGGCGCTAACATTAACCACCTGTTAATCAAGCTATTATAAAAATTGAAGAAATTATATACTGAACTCTTTAACTAAAGTGTTTGAATTAATGAAAGTATTTGGTTTTAAACATTTTCTATCAAAGGCAGTTCTTCTACTTCGGAAGCCTACAAAGTATTAAAATCAAGTTTAATCAGGTAAAATGCATAAATAAAAAATCCCCAATGCAAAACAAAGGGGATTAATAAATATATTAACTAAAATATATATCTAGATCCTAATACTTAAACTTCGTTTAACAAACCATTTGTTTTACGAACAGCTTCAGCAGACGAAACAAGTTTTTCTTTTTCTGCACCAGACAATTCAATTTCAAGAATTTTCTCGACACCATTTTTACCAATAACTGCAGGAACTCCAATACAGATATCATTTAATCCATATTCCCCTTCAAGGAAACAAGAACAAGGGAACATTTTTTTAGAATCCAAAGCAATAGCTTTTACCATTTCTGAAATAGCAGCCCCCGGTGCATACCAGGCACTTGTTCCTAACAATTTAGTAAGAGTAGCTCCCCCAACTTTAGTTGCTTCTACCACTTCTTGTTTTCTTTCTGCAGTAATAAACTCTGCAACAGGAACACTATTACGTGTTGCTTTTTCAATTAATGGAACCATTCCGGTATCGCTGTGCCCACCAATTACCATTCCCGAGATTTCTGAAGTTGGGCAATCCATAGCTTCGGCTAACCGATATTTAAAACGTGCGCTATCTAATGCCCCCCCCATACCTACAACTTTGTTTTTAGGTAAACCTGAACTTGTTGCTGCCAAATATGTTAAAGTATCCATAGGATTAGAAACAACGATAATAATTACATTTGGAGAATGCGTTATTAAGTTTTTAGTTACATCTTTTACAATCCCAGCATTAATACCAATAAGTTCCTCACGAGTCATACCCGGTTTACGTGGAATACCACTTGTAATTACAGCAACATCACTATTTGCAGTTTTTGAATAATCACCGGTAGTCCCAACAATTTTTGAATCAAATCCATTCAAAGAAGAAGTTTGCATTAAGTCCATTGCTTTACCTTCAGCAAAACCTTCTTTTATATCCAATATCACTATTTCATCAGCGAAATCCTTAATAGCGATGTACTCAGCTGCACTAGCACCCACAGCACCCGCTCCAACAACAGTTACTTTCATAATTTTATATTTAAATTAGTTATTTTTTATTGATGTTTCTTAATGCTAAATTACGGCAAAAATCATTCGCATCAAATATATTTAACAACATATACAAATAGTTCGAATCATTGATTATCGATTGGATATGATCGATTAAAATCAACAATTTTATCAGAAACAAGAGGTATTTATCTGGCTATGTTGACCTTACAATGTCATGCCGAAAAATCAGAAACCTGTGGCAATTTGAACTAAAGCAAGAAAACTTATTATATTTGCAAACTAATCTTATAAATAAAAAGCATGACACTTATAAAATCTATTTCTGGAATTAGAGGTACTATCGGCGGAAAA
This sequence comes from Bacteroidota bacterium, assembly GCA_039714415.1. Taxonomy (GTDB): domain Bacteria; phylum Bacteroidota; class Bacteroidia; order Bacteroidales; family NBLH01; genus NBLH01. Next base: position 28,358 of record JBDLJL010000056.1, on the reverse strand, counting down.
GCCGGTGAAGGTTTAAGCCCTTTAGATGTGGTAAAATTTACTTCGGCATTTGGGTTTTGGGTTAAAAACAAAAACACGAACAATCAAACAAAAATGATCGTTGGTAGAGACGCGAGAATTTCAGGCCCGATGGTTAATCAATTGGTTTGCGCCACATTAAGCGGATTAGGAATTGATGTTATTGATATAGGCCTTGCTACAACCCCAACTACTGAAATGATTGTAACAAAAGAAAAAGCGGATGGAGGAATTATCATTACAGCAAGTCATAACCCTACACAATGGAATGCCCTTAAATTATTAAATTCTAAAGGTGAATTCATTACGGACAAAGATGGGAAAGATGTTTTACAAATTGCCGAAAATGAAACATTTGAATTTGCAGAAGTTGAGAATCTTGGAAAACTATCAAAAGATGAAAATGCTTTAAATTATCATATTGAAGAAATATTAAAACTTCCTATGGTTGATATTGAAGCTATTAAAAAGGCAAAACTCAAAGTTGCCATTGATGCTGTTAATTCAGTAGGCGGGATTGCTATTCCTGCACTTTTAAAAAAATTAGGGGTAAATAATATTATTGAACTTTATTGCGAACCTAATGGAATTTTCCCTCATAACCCGGAACCATTACCTGAAAACCTAACCGAAATTTCTTCTATAATTAAAGAAAAAAATGCAGATGTCGGTTTTGTGGTTGACCCTGATGTTGACCGATTGGCAATTGTAAATGAAGATGGAAGCATGTTTGGTGAAGAATACACACTTGTTGCCATCTCTGATTATATTTTACAAAATAAAAAAGGTAATACAGTTTCTAACCTTTCATCAACCCGTGCATTGAAAGATATTAGTATTAAACATGGTGTCGATTATTTTTCGTCTGCTGTTGGTGAAGTTAATGTAGTAACCACAATGAAAAAAGAACAGGCCATTATTGGTGGCGAAGGAAATGGTGGTATCATTTATCCTGAACTACACTATGGTAGAGACTCATTGGTTGGTGTTGCCTTATTTTTATCATTTCTGGCAAAATCCGGTAAAAAATGTTCTGAATTAAGAGCCGAGTACCCAAATTATTATATCTCAAAAAATAAAATTCAGTTAAGTCCTGAAATTGATGTAGAAAAAATCCTGAAAAAGTTTAAAGAAAATTACGAAAAAAAGGATGTGGCGCTAAATACTATTGATGGAATTAAAATTGACTTTGAAAATGAATGGGTACAGCTTCGAAAATCAAATACGGAACCCATTATCAGAATTTATGCAGAAAGTAAAACAGAAAAAAGTGCTAATGAACTTGCTGCAAAAATTATTAAAGAAATTGAGCAATTAATTGGATAAGTTGGGTCTAAAAAAAATATTTTCACGCAAAGCCGCAATGACGCAAAGAAAGGAATTGTATCCTTAGCGTCTTGGCGTGATAATTAGCTTATTATTAACAAAATATGAAAATTTATCATTAGTACTTAGCGTGAATTTTAAATTCAACAATTGCATAAAATAATTATATTAAATCTGACTGGAGTTTTTTACTATAGCCATTGACCAAAATAAATTTCGACCATATCAATTCATGTCCTATTGATTCAGATATTATTGATGAATCAGCGAAAATAATGCATGAATATTTTTCAAACCCAAATGATTTTCATGAAAAAGGAAGAGCAGCCAAAGCAAAAATAGCAAAATCGAGAAACTTTTTTGCCGAATCTTTAAATGTTCAGGTAAATGAGTTGTATTTCCTGAATGATGCTATTTCACAAACAAAATTATTAATTGATTATAGCATTCTAATTATAGGTATTAATCATATTTTCACATCAGTATTTGAGGATCAATCTGTTTTGAACTATTTGAAGGTACTTGAACAAAACAACAAAATAAGACTAAGTTTTGTACCCGAAAATACAATTGGTGAAATTAATTTAAACAAATTAAAAGAGTTATTTAACAATAGTGGGGCAACTTTATTAAGCCTTTCACATGCAAATGAGCATAATGGATTACTCCTACCGGTTAAAGATATTCAACAGCTTTGCCGCAACAGTAAAGTTCTGTTTCATTTAAACTTAAAGTCGACTATTGGAAAATACAACATTGATATTCATAAAATTAAACCTGATTTTGCAAGTTTTGATTTTATCAGCCAATACGGACCAAAAAATATTGGGGTTTTCTTTTTAAATCAGTCTGTAAATATTACTGATGGCTCTTTTCATTCTTTGAAAAACACTTTGAAAAACAGTGAAAAAATTGATATTTCATCAATAACGTCAATGTCAAGGGCATTTTTCAATTCTATAAATAGTATACAGAAAAATCAAAAACAAATTAAATCCATCAAAGAACATTTTATTTCAGAATTTATCGATAATTTTAATTTAAACCATTTACTATCATTATATCATAAAGAAGGCCTTTATTCAGTTCTATGCTATTTTTTCCCACAAAAACAATTTGGAAATTATATTGCGGAAAAACTGGACATAAATGGGATTGCTGTTGGTAAGATTAATTATCCAAAAAAAAATCAGACAGAAAAAGGGGAATACATCAGGTTTTCTTTTAGCAAACATAATACTATAAAAGAAATTGATTTTATGATAGATATCTTAAAAAAAATGAAAAAATGAAACACATAACCTATTTTGCTACAATTCTTTTAATATCTTTTGTTTTAATTACCTCATGTAAGGGTCAGGATGTAGAAGAAAACCAAGAAGATAAAATTGAACAAAAAAAGATAAAGCAACTTAAAGCAATTAACCTAAAAGATAAAAAAGAATTAGCGAAATTTATTGACACACTGATTCTTGACCGTTTTTACATGGAGATCGATAAATTTAAAAAAGATGACTCACTACAACCCTATAAGACAACAGACATTGTATTTGTGGGTAGTTCAAGTATCCGTAAATGGAAAGATCTCAAAAAAGACATGAAAAACCTGAATGTTTTAAACCGGGGTTTTGGCGGTTCAACAGTCCCTGAGGCTATTTTCTATTCTGATATACTGATTTTAAAACACAAACCGAAAAAAATAGTTTTTTACTCGGGAGATAATGACATAGCTGATTTAAAATCAAGTACAGACCAAATTATTGAATCATATAAATACTTTTTCAGATTGATAAATAAAGAATTACCGAACACAAGCCTTTTTATATTGTCCATAAAACCATCACCTGCCAGGTGGAGATACTGGAAAAAAGCATTTAAAATAAATACTCAATTAACAAATATATGTGCACAGAATAGCAATTACACATTTATTGATGTAAGTAGTTCAATGATCGATTCAACTGGAAATTTAAACGCAGGACTATTTCTTAAAGACCGAATACATTTAAATAAAAAAGGATATAAACTTTGGGCAGATATTATTTTTCCCGTTATCAGTGAAAACACTAAAACTGAAAATAAATAAATGGCTGCAATTCAAATGTTTGAAACTGATAAATACCAAAAACAACAATTACAACGATCATTATCATTAACCACAAGGGTAGTCTAATAAATGTTTCTTTATACCAGTTTTTAAAAGGGGTTGGTAGCCAGTGAACAACATAAGCGAATAATAACAAGCCAAATACATTTTTGTAGGCACCAATCATTTCTATGATTTTTGAACCATCAAAAGCATATACCATTTGGTTTATCATTGCATTGGCTTTATCCATTGTTTCAGAACGAAACCAAATCCTGGTCATGGTAATGAAATTAAAAGTTATAAAAATTGCATAAAACCTGATAACCCAATGATGATTTCCTTTAAACGGGCTTATTTTTCGCCAATACTTATATACGATTAAACCAATTCCATTTAAACCTCCCCAAATTACAAATTGCCAGGTGTTTCCATGCCATAACCCACCTAACAGCATGGTTATCATAAGGTTTAAATTTGTTCGAAATTCACCATGCCGGTTTCCACCAAGTGGTATGTATAAATAATCTTTTAGCCAGGTTGAAAGGGAAATATGCCAACGTTTCCAAAAATCGCCAACATGCAATGCTTTATAAGGTGAATTAAAATTAACCGGCAGACGAAAGCCCATTAATAAAGCAACACCAATAGCTATATCAGTATAACCTGAAAAATCAGCATATACCTGCATGGAATATGCAAATAGCCCCATGAGGTTTTCGAAACCGGAATAGGCCATTGGGTTAGAAAAAACCCGGTCAATAAAATTTACGGCAATGTAATCAGATATAAATAATTTTTTCAACAACCCATTTAATATCATGAAAATAGCTAAACCAAACTCCCTATTACTTAGTTTATATTCTTTATACAATTGCGGAATAAATTCAGATGCACGAACAATAGGTCCTGCAACCAGCTGTGGAAAAAAAGAAACGTAAAATCCAAAATCAAGAATATTTGTTACCGGCTTTATTTTTTTTCGATAAACATCAAGAGTATAACTAATGGTTTGAAAGGTAAAAAAGGATATACCAACGGGTAAGATAATTTTGTCAATATCAAAATGCCCCCCCGTAAACTGGTTTGCCCATTGATGAAAGTAATTTACTACCGTAAAATTTGTTCCTAAAACATAGTTTATTGAATCAACAAACATATAGGAATATTTAAAATAGGAAAGTACAAATAAATTAATAGCAACACTCAAAGAAACTAATAATTTTCTATTCAACTTGTTATCAGACTTATAAATATTTTTACCAATAAAGAAATCAGTGATAGTTGAAAATACTAACAACAAAAAATATATACCGCTTGATTTGTAGTAGAAAAACAAGCTAAGCAAAAAAAGGTAGGCGTTTCGAGGTGTTTTTTTATGATAAATAATTGAATAACCAGCCATTACCACGGCAAAAAATGCCCAGAAATAAAAACGGGTAAAAATCAGTGGTGATTTTGGGTTAAACTTTAATATCTCAATTAATGTATCAAGCACTTTAGAATTTAGAATTTAGAATTTAGAACTTAGAACTTAGGTTTAGAGGACAAATGATTATCATATGCTTTAATAAATGCATTAAATAACAAATCGCCCTTTAATAAATATCCCTGAACATTAAAATGTATCAAATCATTAATCATAAGATTTTCCTGACGCCATAGAGAGGATGAATTTAAGCCTCCCATAATTTTAAAAAAATCCCATACTCCACAATTATTCTTTTTTGCTACCTCATAAATAACATTTTCAGCCAATTGTGTATTAGAATTAGGATATCGTCTAAACAAGTAGCTATCATTGGCCACAGTATTTAATATTGCTGATTCCGGTGCCGCTCTTTTTATCTTATTTATTAATGACTGATAATTAGACTTGTAAAAATTCGGGTTAAACTTAGTGGTATATGCATCATTCGTGCCAAGTGATATAATAACTAAATCAGGTTTAAGAGCAGCAAGTTGTTTTTCAAATAACTGACATCTTAAAAAAGAAGGAAAGCTGGCACCATTTACTCCAATTGAATGATAAACTATACCTGGATCATCATTTTCAAGGCTTATTCCATATAATACAAATTTATTCTGCGAAACATTTTCTTTCAAAAACCTGAGTTTGAATTGCTTATAATCATTATTTAGATAATATAATGAAAACCCTAAAGAATCATTCCTTTCAATTTTGTCAATTCCCAATCCGGGAAAAGCAATTTGAAATGCATTTGAATCATTTTCATGAAAAACCCTTATTTTATTAAAATAATATTCAACCAGACTATCAGATTTAAGTTTTATTGTAATACTTGATGATGGGTCAAATGTTGAAACTGATAGTCCTGACAAGCCTAATTTACATTTCTTTTTTCTTTCTACATTGCGGCAGGAAATCCACTTACCTGTATAATACACTGAATAGCTCCTTGGATTGTTTGTTTTAGTTATTCTGAATGGGAACACAGACCCTCGCCCACCATTCATACCCGGATAAAAAGTTTGTAAACGCTCCCGCATTCTACCTGAGTATACATCAGCCTGGATATGGGATCCACCAATATGCACAATGGAAATCTCACCCTTACCATTTAATATAATGGTATCAAGCTTTTGAAAAAGAAGGTTGAAATTTGAACTATCACCAGGAAAACTAATTTTATTCTCTTTGTAATGAATAAAATTATAATAATTTATGTCAAGCGGGTATTCATTTTGGCTATAAATATTAATCGGGTGATTCAGAATAAAAAACAAGCTTAATACAACAAACTTCAACAAATTAATTCTTACTATAACTATACTGTACTTTTTCCTCATCTTTCTCTTGCAACTTGCCTTGTTTTTTAACATAACCATTATATTCCAACATTAAAGCCCTGTAAAACATTTGTGCTATTATTTTTGAGCCCTTCACCGTAAAATGAGTAAAATCTTTTTCTGCTAAAGGTGGTTCAGAAAACACCCAGCTTGGCATCGAATTTTCACCCCCCATTGCTTCATACATATCCCAAAAAGCACAATCTGCTCTAAAACTAGCTTTTTTTAATGCATCTCTTATAAGTGTAACATTTGGATAACTCACATAGGTATCTTTCTCCTTTAATGACATATCTGCCAAACCAATAACAACTATTGATACATTGGGAATCAATCTTTTAAGAGTTGTTAATTGTCGATAAAAAGATCTTTCGTAATAATCGTAATTCTCTAAAACATGAGGAGTAATATTTCCACCAAACTGCAAAATAATAAGTTTGACATTAAGCTTTTGGTAAATATCTGCCAACAAACGATTGCTCGAATTGGTAAATATTAAACCTCCTGAACCACGTAATGCAATATTATCAACAGCAACACCACGAGCCCCATCTATTGCCATAGCATAAATATCCGGGCTATCCTCTCCTTTAAATTCCATGTACAAATAGGATGGTGTATTTGCAAATTTCCACTTCTTCAATTGCATGCTTTCTGATGGAATTAGCATATTATCACTTAAAAGCTCCTCGCCTGCAAACAATTTAAGGTTAAATGGCTTTGTATTATAGCCATAAAAAAGCCTTGCCTGTGAATATCTTTTTACACTATTTACAGAATATGGAGAATGCTTTATAGTTAACGATGCTAAATATTCCTTTTTACTACTTGATATAGAATCTGTATTTGAGATACTGTCTAATTGTTCTGGGATTTCCGGCAATGGTGAAAAACGGCTAAAACTTGCCATCACACCATAACGGCTATGTTTCACCATGCTATCACGTTTTGCAAAACCCGCATATCTTCTCCAATCACCAGAAGACTCACTAACAACAGGTGAGCGAAAGCCATAAGGTTGAATCGCAGGAATTAAGCCAGGGCCAGAACCACCAAACTGATATTGAAGCTTATACCTAATGTATGATGTCATTCTGTCTGCTTCAATCTGAGAATCACCATAATGCAAAATCCTTATTAATTTATTTGAAACCGGAAGGCTTGAAAGTTCTTCAAAAAAAGGATATAAAACCGTTTTATTATTGCCGGGAAACTCAAGTTTTCGGGTAACTTCCCCCGGTTTTATGTCAAGTGGTTGATAATATACAACACTGGAATCTTTCAAGTATGCACTTTTTAAATTACTTACCTCATCCTCAATTGTGTCCAGAACCTGATTTTCAGAAATAATATCACTGATATCAACATATTTATTATGACCTGGTTCCAGTATTTCATCAATAGAAGGAAAATGAAGTGTCCAATCCTCAGTTATTTTCAAACCTTCCTTTGGAATAACAAAAGATAAAACCATCATCCCACTAAAAACAAACAGTATAAAAATTAAAATATTAAATGGCTTCATTTTCACGGGAATGTATTGTTTAAAAACTATTAACTTTTTTTCCTAATTTTTATTACCTGCCCTTCTTTAAGGGTTCTTACTTCCCTTTCTGTAAAGTTATTAATTTTCATAATATCAAGGTTAGATATGCCAGGATATTTTTTAGCAATTGTCCACAAGTTTTCGCCTTTTTTTATCGTATAGTATTGATATTTTTCATCTTTATTAGAATTAGTATTTGCACCTGTTGTGTTTGTATTCTTATTTGCCACAATATTTTTCTGATTATGGTTCATAGAATTAATTTTCTTGTATTTGGATACACTTTTATTTGGCACATAAACAGTTAATCTCTGACCAACCCGGATCATATTTCTCCGGCCTATTTTATTCCAGTATTTTAAGGCAGAAATCTTCACATCATACCAATCAGCAATAAACCCAACATTATCTCCTTCTTTAACTGTATAATATAATTTAGTTTTATTTTTTGTTGAGGGTGGTTTATAATTAGATCTGTAAGATGATGCTGAATAGTAGTTACTTTTAGAATATTTTTTGGGTGTTATAACAACTCTTGAATTAAAATAAATTGAGTCCTTATGTGAATAAATTGAATCTTCCATATCTAAAAAAGCCATAGAATATTCAAAAGGTAATCTCAAAGAGTATGGATCAATCGTAACAGGAATTATATCCTTTTTATATTGAGGATTTAAATCACGTACTTGTTCAATTGGGATATTTAAAACTTCAGAAACCTGCATCAAATGTAATTTCTTTGTTACCATTATCGTATCAGTCATTACAGGCATTTTTATATCTATGGGTTGGATATTATGCTTATCATAATAATTCATCATATAAGCAGCTCCAATAAATGCAGGGACATATCCCCTTGTTTCCCTTGGCAAATAAGGATATATATCCCAATAATCACGTTTCCCTTTTGCCCTGCGGATAGCCTTATTTACATTACCCGGGCCACAATTATAAGCTGCAATTACTAAAGTCCAGTCCTTATACATATCATATAAATGTGATAAAAATTGGGCAGCAGCATAAGATGATTTCATAGGATCCCTTCGATCATCGACAAAAGAATTAATTTCAAGATGAAACATTCTGCCAGTACCATACATAAACTGCCATAATCCGGTTGCACCAACCCGGGAAACAGCCCTTGGATTCAATGCAGATTCAATAATTGGAAGATATTTTAACTCTAAGGGTAAATCATACTTGTCAAGTATTTCTTCAAACATTGGGAAATAATAATCGGTTAAACCAATTAAAACAGGTGCTGATTTTCTCTTTGTGTAAAGTTCAATATACCTTCTTATTATTTGGTTATATGGAAGTTCAATCAACGATGGAATTGCATTTAAACGTGCAATAAGAACAGAATCAGGAATAACCTTAATGTTAACTTCACTATTAGGCAGTATTAAAACTTTATTATCACTACTTTTAACAGCGTTTTTAATATACCATAAATTTAACAAGCTGTTCAAATCATCTTCAATCTGTTTGCTTTCATTATTATTAACAACAATTGTATCCGTTGGATGAGTTGTGGCAAAACTGCTGTATGCAGTAAAAAGCAAAAATATTCCAATTAAAATCTTCTTCATAATCATATCTATATCTTCTTAATATTCCTTTCTCTAATTTACTTATTCATTGTTATAACAAATTTTAGCCCAAACGAATTCTTTTGAGGGATAATTAATTCGTTAACATCAGGTAAAACCGACATACTTAAATCATCACTAATATCAAAATCCATTAGATTTGCATCAACACTTGCATCAATAATATTCATAAAATACATCATCACCCCAATAATAATACCCAGATCACGATTTCTTCTATAAAAGTCTTTCTGAACCTTTAACCGCTTATCATCAGAATTTGGTGCCCAAATTGGTGAACCAACTTCAGCATATTCTGCATACGCACTTTTAAACTTATTATATTTAAAATTACTGTCATCGATCATGTAATAGGTAGCAAGAAAAACGGTATAAATAATAGGTATTTTCCAGTGTTTCCTATTATATGCTTGTCCTAACCCGGGTAGAATAGCAGAATACCACCATGCCCTTTTAGGGTTTCGGTCAAATTTTACATTTTTCTTTTTTAAAGGAAGACTGACAAGGCTGTCAACTGGAATCAATAATGTAGTATCCTTTTTTTCAAGGATCATTTTTAAACTTTGGTTTGCACTATCAACTTTAATACTATCTAATAGATGATCCTCCTCAACCTGGCCAGATATACCCACTTGTAAAAGTGTTAGCATAAAACATACCGATAACCAGCGCCACAAATTCTTTTTCTCAATCATCAACAAACACATATTTGCCTGGTATTCCATCTCATTACTTCATATCCTTGGTCAAAATACCTGCTATCCTATTAAACTCATCTTCTGAATTAAATGAAATATTTATACTCCCTTTTCCATTATCACTCTTTTTTAGATCAACTTTAGTATCTAACCATTTATTTAAAGAGTTTCGTATGCTCAAATATTCCTTGGGCAATTGTACTTTATCTGCTTGATTTTTTTCTTTCCTAACAGGATAATTTATTTCCCTTACAATTGCTTCTGCATTTCGTACAGAAAGCCCCTCGTTAATAATTCTATAATAAACTTTTAATTGAGTTGCAGGGTTATCAATATTTATAATAGCTTTAGCATGGCCCATGGATATTTTTTTATCACGTACACCAACCTGAATTTCAGCCGATAATTTTAACAACCTTAGATAATTTGCAATTGTAGCCCTTTTTTTCCCAACACGCTCGCTTAATCTTTCCTGAGTTAATTTACATTCATCCATCAGCCGTTGAAAATTAACAGCAATTTCAACAGAGTTGAGATCTTCCCGTTGAATATTTTCAACCAAGGCCATTTCTAAAAGTCCCTGATCATTTGTATTACGTATAAAAGCAATTATATTTTTTAATCCGGCCATTTTCGATGCCCGAAACCTTCTTTCACCCGAAATTAGTTGAAAATTACCATTATCTAACTTTTTTACAGTAATTGGTTGAATGATTCCCAATTCCTTTATTGAATCCGCCAACTCAGCTAGAGCTTCCTCATCAAATTCCTGACGTGGTTGAAATGGATTAGTTTCTATTTTTGAGATTTCAATTTCTGAAATTGCACTTGTTGAAACAGCTTCTTTTACCGGTCTTTTTTCATACTTTGCATCATCTATGAGCGCTCCCAGCCCTCTTCCCATTGCTTTCTTTTTCGCTACCATATTTACCACTGAATTTTATTATGATGATAACTTTTAAAACTTTGTTTTATAGAAAAGTTTTAGTTTTATCTTTTATTTTTGGTCTTCAGTCCACAACTCAAAGTCTCTCATCATTGCTTACTGTTTACTACCTTAGACTTCCTCTTCTTGCTCGTTATTTTGCAACATCTCCCTTGCCAGGTTAAGATAACTCAAAGCACCTTTGGAGTTTGCATCATACATAACCACAGGTTTACCATAACTAGGTGCCTCACTTAGTTTTATATTTCTTTGAATAATTGTTTCAAATACCATTTCCTCAAAATGTGCCTGAACTTCTTCAACCACCTGGTTTGACAACCTTAAACGGGCATCATACATGGTAAGTAAAAACCCTTCAATTTCTAACTCCGTATTTAAACGATTTTGAATCATTTTAATTGTGTTCAGCAACTTACCCAATCCTTCAAGTGCAAAATATTCACATTGAACCGGGATTAGCACAGAATCAGCGGCAGTTAATGCATTTAAAGTTAAAAGCCCCAATGAAGGTGAACAGTCAATTAATACATAATCATAATCGTCCTTTATTTTATTTATGACATCCTTCAAAATCATTTCCCTTTCAGGCAGGTTAAGCATTTCTATTTCAGCACCAACCAGGTCAATATGCGAAGGTATCAAATCCATGCCTTTTGTTTCGCTATTCAACAGCACTTCGTGAGGATCAGTTCCGTCAGTTAAACATTCGTAAATACTGTTTTCAATTTTTCGTAAATCAAAACCAATTCCTGAAGTAGCATTTGCCTGAGGGTCAGCATCAATTAACAGAACTTTTTTTTCTAATACTGCCAGACTGGCTGCAAGGTTTATTGCAGTAGTTGTTTTCCCAACACCACCTTTTTGATTTGCTATGGCAATAACTTTTGACATATGATTCTTTTTAATGTACTAATAGTTTTTTCAAAGCACTAAATAGTTAAAGCAAACTTTAACAAAAGTACTGTTTTCTAAAAGCAACAAATTTATATATTAAAAAGTAAAATACTAAATTTAATTTCAAAGAAATATCAACAATAAAAAAAACATGATTTTTTTTATTGAAAACTTACACTTAGATATCAACTTTTATAGCTGGTTATTAGTAATTGAAAAACAGTAATTAGTGCTTGGACGAAATTGCACAATCGTCTTATTAAAAGCAAATTAGTTAGTTTTCGACCTGAAACAATTAGCCTTGCTTAAATTTCCGGATTTGCATTTCAAAAGCGGTTAAACTTATCCATCCGGTGGATTGTTTTTATTTATCAGGGACTCCAGACAAATTGCACAATTTTTAAAATTTAATCAGGGAAATATCTTTCTGTTATAAATTTACCTGTAATAATATCAATACCTCTAAAATCAAGATATTTAACAGTGGGAAAAGAAAAAGTTGTTTCGTAATTAATGAAAACATCTCTAAGTTTTGCCATTTTACCATTTATAAGCATTGAGCAAATAAAAACACCTTTAGAATTTTTTTTTACAATAATTCTTTTTTCTTTTATGGCATTTAGTTTGATTTTATATTCTTCACTTTTTTTGATTACATCAAGTTTAAAACCGAAGGCAAGCTTCCACTCAATAATTGTTAATTCTTCAGTAGTTTCACCCTTAGTTTTCATAAACCAAAATACATCGACCGGTTTTTTATTGTTAAGTTTTTTATCTGTCGCTATATTAGCCTTATAAACAACATAGTTCGGGCTTTTATTATGCCGCACCACAAAAAGGATATTCGACAATAATCTTTCCTTAATAGAATTCTCATTATTTGTATTGTCTGAAATATCAGGAATTATGGTTTTTAAGGAAAGGAAAATTACTGAAATAAATGAAATAAAATTAACCATAGAAATATTAACGAATCAGTTTATCAATTTATTAAATAACCAAAAGATTATCGGGAATCTTCGTCCGGATGTTTCAACAAAACACTAACAATTTGCGCTTTTTATCTAGAACACACATTATGAACGAGCGTGCAAATATAAATTAAGTTTTTTAATAACCTAAAGTCTTTTTTATAAAGAGGGCACTTACGATTATTCCAAGCCCAAAAACAGACACAAAAACACCAGTAATTTTATTAATCCACCACAATTTCCTTAAATTAATTTTGTCCCTGAAAATATTAACCATAACAGTTAGTGTAATCCACCAACCAATAGCACCTGTAAAAACACCAATAATTGTAATTATTACACTTTTCCCTGATTCTGCTTTATCAAGCCCCAAACTAGCGAAAACAGCTCCGAAAACCACTATTACAATAGGATTGGTAATTGTAATAAGAAACCCTGAAAAAAAATCACTGATATAGGTCCTTTTTTGTGTTTTTTGTCGCCTGTATTGTTTAGCAGGATTTGACATATAAATCCTGACTCCCAAAAAGGTCACAATTAAACCACCAATAATTCGAATTACCAGCTGATTTGCTTCCAAAAACTCTGCAATAACACTAACCCCAAAGCCTGCAATTATAGCATACATAATATCAGCAAATGCTGCTGCAATTCCGGTAACCAAGCCAGATAAAAGCCCCCTATTTATAGTTCTTTGAATACATAATATACCAAGAGGCCCAACCGGCGCAGTAACAGCTACCCCAACAATTATCCCTTTTATTATATATTCAAGTACCAACTTATTTTTCTTTTGAGAAACAACACCTATATATTAATAATCTCGTATAACTTTTTTTGATTATTTTTGATTTTGTATTTTTTCAGTGCTCAATCCACCTTCCATGGCTCACAATCCTCCACATAGTTTAGACTGACTACAACCATCTATTTGAAAACAATCATTTATAATAATTAGACAGCTAAACTGTGATAAGTTTATTCTGCCATATCAACATTAAAACGTTCAAGAATTGAATCGTCTTGAATTTCTTTAGACAAAGCCTTAAGTATATCAAAGGGTACATCAAAAATATCAAGAAATATTAGCCCATCCAATGAATTATTAAACTTAGGATCAACATTAAAACCAATTAACTTTGCATTTAATTTGATGTATTTTTTTAACAGAACTGGAATTCCATATTCATTTTCTATCTCAAATACAAATTCATCTAACTTACCAATATTTTTTGCAATATCAAGAAATAAAGATTGATCCACATTCCTTGTTTGGGTTATTCTAAATTTTCTGCGAGGGGTTAATCGTTTTGCTAGTTCTTCATCATAATAGTATTTCTTGAAAAAACTAACAATCAGCCCTTTAGAAAATTTCGAGAATTCATTACTAATACTTGCGGGGCCAATTAAATAGCGGTATTCTTTATGTTTTAAAAGAAAATAAAGAATACCTTTCCATAACAAAAATAAAGATAAAGGTCGCCTTTGATACTCTTTCACTATAAAAGATCTGCCCAATTCTAATGATTCGGATAATATTGGAATAAAATCAGGTTTAATCTTAAACAATGTTTGTATGTAAAATCCATTTAGTCCATATTGTTCAATTATATCTTTTCCAATACCAACTCTATAAGCTCCCGAAATTTTTTTCTGCTTATTATCCCAAACAATTAACTGATTATAATACAGGTCAAATTCATCAATATCTATATTCTTATTTGTGCCCTCACCAATTTCCCGAAAGGTGATTTCTCTGAGGCGCCCAATTTCCAATAAAACATTAGGTATTTCCATCGATGGGGCACATACAACCTGAAAATCACCACTTTCAAATAACAGGAAATTCTTTTTAATATGTTCCATTTCCTTTTCAATGAGATCAGCTGGAATCGCATCAATTATTTTCTCTGGTTTATTTACGCGCCACTTAAGTTTATATTTAAAAAAACGTTTCACCTCAAGTGAAGTGCCTAAAGCATAGGTTTTGGATCGCAAATATCTTCCAAATCTAGATATCTCTACAAACTCTTCTTGTTCATCAATTTGTATTGGATTGCCAATACGTATATTAAAATAAGATGTACGAGGGTTTATTAATTCAGAGGGTATTCTCATACTTTTGAAAAGAGGATGTATCCCGCCCAGAATATGTAACAACCAACGGTAGTTTCCCTGAATATATATTGGAATTATCGGTACTCTTGCTTTTTTTATTAATTTTAATGTTGTTTCATCCCAGATTTTATCAATAATTGAGTTTGTTGACCAATTGTACAACGAAGTCTTTCCTGCAGGGAAAATACCGAATGTACCACCATCTGATAAATATTTAAAAGCATGCTTTAAATCTGAAACTTTTAAAGAATCACCATTTTTGCCATCATCACCCTTAACATCAATTAATGAATCTTTAAGTGATTCAACTTTATGATACAATTCTGAATCTAGAAATTTGTATTCAGGTCTGATTGATGAAATAATTTTAATCACCAATAAAGCATCTAATCCACCCAATGGATGATTAGATACTGTGATAAAAGGTCCTTTTTTAGGAATTCGTTTTAAATCATCATCCCCTATATGATACTCAAGCTTAAGTTCCTTCAAAGCAGAGTCAATAAAATCATGGCCAGATTTTGAATCATCCGATAATTTATTCCTCTTATACCGTTTTGAATACTGCATTAACAGTTTCGAGGTGGCAATATTGACTATTTTACCCGAAACAGGTCTTTTATTTGATAATTTTTCTTTATTATTCATACTTCCTGTTTTTTGTACTCTCAAATCACAATAGCAACTTTGCTAGCACAAAACGTTTTTATCATACTGGTATAACCAGTTATATAAGACCTTTTAATTTTTGTTAAGTTCAATAAAACAACCTAAAATCGCTCATATTTACGCTCAAGCGGAAAATAGTTTATAAACCTTAGCTCAGCTCAGCCAATTAATCAGGTTAAAGATTTATTCTTTATCTTCTTTTTTCTCTTTCTTTTGTGTTTTTTTTTCTTTTTTCTCCTTCTTTTGTTCCTTCTCTTCTTTTTCCTCTGTCTTTTCTGAGTCCTCTTTTACTGCATCCTCATCTGTTGATTCTTCATCATCTTCCAGATCAATCATGTTAAGCTCTACAAGCATATTATACCAATTCACGACTTTCTTGATATCCGAAACATAAACTCTTTCAGAATCATAATCAGGAAGTACCTCAATAAAAAAACTCTTTAATTCTTCAGAACTAACTTTATGATTAATAGTCTGTTTCCCATCTTCTTTTTCAAAGATTTTTTTAAAAACATCTTTTAAATGTACCTCTCCTTCCTCAGTATAAATAGCAATATCTTCAAGTGTTGAGATTTTTGAAGTGGCAAAAGCCTGCATTCTTTTTTTGTCAACAAGCGATTCTACAATGAACCCGTTTTTTGTTTGCTTAATAAGTTTAAAAAGACCACCATATCCACCAATTGACAATATACCTTTTAAATCCATTTGTTTATTTTATTTATTTTTAATTAATTCTTTACAATTATTTTAGTCCAAAAATATAAAAAATTTACTTTAGGTAACCTCTAAAAATCCAAATTTCATTGTTATAAAGTTTTTTAAAGACAGTCATTTACAAAAGTAAAATTGAGCATTAAAAAAACTGAAAGCCTCGAACTTTGAATTTTTAGAAGCCACCTTTAACAATATTTTATTTAACAGCCGTTTTTTTTATCAATTCATATGCATCCAAAACATTCTGAAAATTTTTTATTGCCTCATTTTTAAATTCTTCGCCCAAATGTTCAACTTTATCCGGATGATAAAGCTTGGACAGACGCCTGAATGCCATTTTCACTTCATCAATACCGGAATTTTCATTTACCTGTAGTATTTTATATGCTGATTTTAAACCAGGGTTGCTCATAGCTAAAACTGACTCGTAATCTCCTGAATTCAAGCCAAGTAACTCCGCCATCTCCTTCAGACTGTATTCAGCTTCTTTAAATTGCGGTTTATTTTTCTGGTATGATACTAAAACTCTAAACATTTGTAAACGTATAGAGTAATTCATATTTCTATAAAATTCTGCAAAAGTCTTGGAATCTATACTCCTATTTTTAATCAATTCACGTATCTGCAATGAAATATCATTTAAACCTGAACGGTTAATTTTATCTTTTAAAAAAAATTCTATCTTTTTTGTTTCTTCACTAAGGTTTTGTTTGCCCTGTTTTATATACTCACTAAACATAACTGAAAAACCAATAAATTCTTTCTGTTTTTCAGTTATGACATCCTTTTTGCTCTTTATCAACCTCATGATCATTGAAGCAGATAGTATTGCAGCCCCACCAATCACACCCAATATAGTCCAGCCAATTGAGTTAATACTCTTTAAATTATTATTATTCATATTCAAACCCAGATTAAAGGATTATAAAGTTAACGAAGAATTCGGTTTTTTATATATGAAGTGTTAAAAAAATTTGATGAAGTTTATCAACTTGTGGCAGTAAAGCTTGTTTTTGATCATTCACAATTACAAAATCACTCCTTTTCACCATTTCTGATTGAGCCATTTGATTATCCATTTTACCTTTTACCAAGGTTTCATCTATACTGTCCCTTGCCAAAACTCTGCTCAACCTAAGTTCTTCTGGTGCTGTAACTACCATTACCTTATCTAATTGTTCATATGCACCGCTTTCAAAAAGTATGGCTGCTTCCTTTATAATATAAGGTGATTCATCATAATTTTTTAGCCATTCCGAAAAATGTGATTTTACCCTTGGGTGAATAATTGCATTTACTTTATTAAGTGCCTTTTTGTTGTTGAAAATCAATTTTGACAAAAATACTTTATTTATCTGTCCGTTAGAAAGATAAACCTGTTTTCCAAATGAATTCACCATCTCAGATTTTACATCATCAAGAAAATAAAGTTTTTTAGCTTCAAAATCAGAATCATAAACAGGGACATTAAGCGCTTTAAAAATTAATGACACATATGATTTTCCGGAACCAATCCCGCCTGTTAAGCCTACTTTAATCATTTTCCTCAACTAAATATTCAACTGAGATAGGATAATACCTGACAGAACTAACATTTTCCGGGCATTTATCAAGACTTAATCTCATTCGTTCAAGGTTACTTTTAACATCATTATAATCTACAGTAAACCTGAATTGTTGTTGAAAAACCTGTCGGTATTGACTAAACCCAACATTACAAATAACTTTTGCCTCAGATGGGAATAGTTTTAAATTAAAATTCTCAGGTTGATTCACAACATCAATGGGTAATACAAAACTCAATTCAGCAAATTCTTCAACAGGGATGCTACATTTTACCATATTTTTCGAAAAAGTTACTCCGGATATTTTTTTCAACTCAATATCAAACTCCAAAGAGTCATGCACATCATCAAAAACATTAGTTACCGTATAAACAAAATTAATTGTATCCAACACAGAATAAACCCCACGAATATAAATACTATCAGGGACTATGCTAATTTTGTTTTTCAACATGAACTGCTTTCGATAATTAATCAAAAAATTCTTATTTACGGGAACTTTCTTTTTAATCACTTCATCCAAATCAAAAACAATTGAATCAGGGCTAATGCTTTTTATTTCGGTATTGCCATCAAGAAGGTTTGCAATTTCATTTTTTATTGTGCTGGTTAAAAGGTAGAACTTTTTTTCATCAGTTTCTGATATTTTATATATACTATGAAGCTGAAGATTAACAACAGCTTCATTAAGCGATGTTGAATTATATTTCAGGAATGAATACCCATTCGCAGCAACTTTCACATTAACATGATCAACAAACTTACCGGCAACTAGTTTATTTTCAGGGAAGTTCATGAATTTCACCGGAACTTCTATTGTGGCAACATAATCTTTATTCAATGCATTAAAAAACCAAAAAATTGCTGACACTAGTAAAAAAAAGAAGAAAGTAAAACTATTTGGGTTCAGTTTTACCCTTTTTATATTTCCGGCCAGCTTTTTCCAATAATTTTCTATCAAAACCTAGAATAATTATTAATTATTTAATTATCACACATTTCCAGTCCGCAGTCATCAGTATCCAGTCATCAGTATCCAGTCATCAGTATCCAGTCATCAGTTCCCAGTGACCTGCTTACTACCTACCGACTGGATACTGCTGACTGGATACTGCCTACTAGTAGAGCGTTTTTTAATTAACATTGCATAAATTTGTTTTAGATTTTTTCTTTAGGCAAGGCAAAATTTGCAAGCATAGCCGTAGCTACGGTTAATAATTTTAACGAAGCATAAAGGAAAAAGGTTTACAAATTTGTTATGTTAATTAGGAATCGTTCTACTTGATACTATTTTTGTCCTATCATTGCAGATGAGTCTGTAACTAAGGCTGATTTTTCAACTTTTAACCTCATTTTACCCTCAACTTCAATAATAACAGTTTTTTCAGAAACCTCAATTACTTTACCATGTATTCCCCCCATAGTCATTATCTTATCACCATTTTTTACAGCTTCCCTAAACTTTCTTAAATCTTTTTGTTTTTTCATTTGTGGCCGAATCATAAAAAAATAAAACACCACAATAATTAACACTAACGGCAATAAGGATACCAGAGGATTTTCACCTTCTTTTGGTGACATCAACAACACAAATAGTAATTTATCAATCATCTTCTTTTAATTTTTATATTTATACTAATTATTTTACTCACATTGTAGATGCATCAATAGTTGCTGCAATTACTAACTCATTTTCAGCAGGTTTTGTATTAGAATGCACCTTTATATTTTTTATTTGCAGACCATGATAACCAGTACTGTTAAATACTGCTTCAATATAAGATTCCTGACCCGGCATAACAGCTTCCTTTTTATAGTCTATAACTGTACAACCACAATCAGCAACAACTTTAGTAATATATAGATTTGAGCTACCAGTATTTTTAAACTTAAACCTATGAGAAACATTTTCACCGCTAGTTATTGTGCCAAAATCAAACTCTTTTGATATAAATTCAATTTCAGTAACTATATTTTTATTTATCCGCCGGGTGTCAGATATGCTATTTTGCTCATCCTTACGCCCCTCATAATTACAAGAAATTAATATAGCCAACATTACAAATAAAACAATGCTAAATCTATAAATAAAATTTCTCATAAAAATTTACATAATGGTTACAAAGAAATAAAAAACTGCTTACAGGGAAAAAATTAAATTTTTCAATCAAGCTTAGAAACATCAAAGAGCCTACAAGTTGAGACTTTTTGTACGCACCTAATTAAGCCCTCTTCCTGTTTTATTCACTTTTTTTTCGTCATTTAACGATTTGACAATTTTATCAAGTAACCCGTTAATAAACGTTTTACTTCTGACTGTACTATAATATTTTGATATCTCAATATACTCATTTAAAGACACTTTTATCGGAATAGATTCAAACTCCATAATTTCTGCGATAGCCAACTGCATAATAAGAAGGTCAATTTGCGCAATTCTTTCAGTATCCCAATTTTTCGTGTGTTTTTCAATGATTTTTGTATATTCTGATTTGTTAACAATTGTTTTCCTTAGCAATAGTTTTGCAAATTCACGGTCATCATCATTTTTAAAAAGTGGTAACAAATTCATATTTTCAGTACTCGACGAATTTAAATTCCGAATTGTTTTTATAACCATAACTAATACGAAACTATAATCATCATTCCAATATATATTTTCTTCTTCAAGAAAATCAACAAATCGCTCATTTTCAGCCAAGAATTCTGAATAGAACCTAACTGTTAATTCCCTGTCAACTTTAAACGATCTTTCTTCTAACTCAATAAACTCAGCATAGATTTGTGAATTTGTAAAGTCAGAATAAACCTGTTTTATAAAGTCTTTATGGATTTTCCAGCTAAGTTTTCTTTTATCAAGGTAGTTAACGAGCTCAATATTATTTCTCAGTTTTTCCACCAAAAGATTATCCTGCAAGCCCAAATCAGGGTTCAAATCATTAACAGTCGGGGCTTTTTTGCTTCTCTTGAAATCATTGTTTTTGATTTCAAGCTCTACCATCTCAACGATAAGCAAAATCAGTAAATGGTACAAATCATAGTATTTTTCAACACTATGAAACAGCTCCTTCTCTGCACTTGTTGAGCTAATTTCTTTCTTTTTTGAAGCGGCATATAATATTTGTAATGCCTTAATTCTTATTAATCTTCTGCTAATCATTTAAAGAACCTTTGTAGATATTTTGAGATCGCAAAAGTAGTTAGAATAATTCCTTTTTTAAAATAATTAACTGATATTAACAAATAACTTTTTATGGTTCATATTTTTTTTTGAAATTTTATTTGCAAAGTTTCAATTTTTACAATATTATTACAAAAAATTATTATTAATCTTATTTTAAAAGTGAGTAATGGGTGAATTTGAAAAAAATGAAGGTTACGAAAGAGAAGAGATTTTTTCAAAAGCTGTAAGAGCTGGTAAAAGGACTTATTTTTTCGATGTTAAAGCAACCAGAAAAAATGATTACTACCTGACTATTACTGAACGTAAAAGGCGTTATGATCAGGATGGAAGCTTTCAGGTTGAAAAACATAAAATATTTTTGTACAAAGAAGATTTTGAAAAATTTAGTACAGGATTAAACGAAGTGGTTGAATTTATCCAAAAAGCTAAAGGAGAACATGAAATAGTTGCTGTTGAAGATGGTAAGGATAGCAATTTTAATGGGGTAGAATTTGAAGATTTAGATAAATAGTAAGAATTAAACTAACTTTATCTAAGTTTTAATTATAACTAATTTATAAATAAAAAGCGTTATCAATATAAATTGGTCACGCTTTTTTTAATTAGTCTTTGCAAGAAACCGTTAAATTTTTCACAAGTTCTTAAATATTTTTTTTGTATTCAGTCCACCTTTAATTAATAAGACTATCAAAACACATTCATAATCAATCCGAAATATGAGGCCATGATTTTTTTATTTCATCAATAGTAAAAACTTTGACGTTTGTTAAAATAAATTTTGATGAGATAAAATTACCAATCTGATTACACTCATTAACTGCAGACTGAATAACAGCTTTTATAGAGACCGTTATTGGGACTATAGCCAACAATGTGGTGTAATTCTCCACAAACTCGTTTTTTTCTATTTCCCCATCTACTTTTTTTAAGGCAAATTCAAGTTCTTTATGGATTAACCGTTTTTGCAAATCAGAAAACTCAATATTATCTTCAGAAGATAATACAACAAAATACCTGAGTTTCTTGCCTTTACCACCCAATCCGGTAGATATAATAACCTGGTTTTCATTCAACAACGAACTTTCTATTGTCATCCTGCTTTCCTGCAATGCCAAAACTGCCCAATTTTTAAGTTCAGGTTCCGGATTTGATAAAAAACGTTCAATAATCCGGTACGCCTCTACATCATCAATACTGGCAAAGCTTACCAATAGACCCTTTTTCTCTTCATTACTCAATTTTGGATCGTACAAGTAATCTTTCTTTTCGAGTAAATCCTTTTTAATAATACCCGATTCTTTAACTTTTTTCGACTCTTCAAAATAACTCAATTGAGTTTTAATATCTATTTGGTCTTCCAGGATACTAAAATTCTTAGGTTTTTTCCCAAACAATTCCTCAATTTTATTAAAAATATTCTCGTCTGCCATATGTGTATCGTTATTTTATGCCTTGGCTTTATGCAACCGCAACACTTAATAGGATCTGTTTTACATTATGTTACAGGCAATTAGTAATTTGCCACCTTTAAGATTTGAAAAATATAGTAATAGAATCTATTCCGAATATCACAATTACATGTAAAACATTAAATTATTCTATTGTAGCAATATTTATATTTTGATGCAAAGTTTATATTTTTATTGGGATTATCAAAACGAAAATAAAAATAACAGGGCGATTGCGTTTAAAATGACGTTCAAAAGTCCTATCGGACGTTTTTAAGTCTTTTCCTGACTTTTGAATATCCGATAGGACTTCAAAACGTCTTAATATAAATCATAAAACCGTTCTATAATTCTTAAACCCGATTGCCCTGTAAAAAATACCAAAATATGGGTATTGTCCATACCAAATCATCCTTTTATTTTTGCAGAACCTAAATCAAACTAGTAGTGCGTTTTTTAATTAACATTGCATAATTTTATTAATGAATCTTTCAGAACTTCAAACAGGCGACAAGGGGATTATAGTAAAGGTAAAAGGCAGAGGTGCTTTCCGAAAAAGGATTATGGAGATGGGATTTATTAAAGGTAAAAAAATTACCGTTATTAAAAATGCCCCTCTTAAAGACCCTATTGAATACAGCATTTTGGGTTATGATGTTTCACTCAGAAGAAATGAGGCCTCATTGGTTGAAGTTCTTAACGAAAAAAAAGCAGGAGATTTTGTTGACAATTTGTTTGAAGGAGTATTAACTGAAGAGTTGTTACTTAAAAAAGCGGAAGAAAAGAGTAAAATAATAAATGTTGCTTTTGTGGGCAATCCAAATTGTGGAAAAACTACACTTTTTAATTTTGCATCCGGTTCAAAAGAACATGTTGGAAATTACAGTGGTGTTACTGTTGATTTAAAAACTGCTTCTTTTAAACAAAATGGCTATACTTTTAATATAACAGACCTTCCAGGAACATACTCACTATCAGCTTATTCACCTGAAGAATTATATGTCAGGAACTTTATCATTAATGAAACACCTGATGTTTTAATTAATGTAGTTGATGCATCAAACCTTGAACGGAACCTATACCTTACTACCCAGTTAATAGATATGGATGTGAAAGTTGTTTGTGCATTGAACATGTATGACGAACTACAAAAAAAAGGATCCAGGTTTGATTATAAAGCTCTTGGTCAAATGATTGGTATTCCATTTATTCCGACAGTTGGTTCAAAAGGAAAAGGGATAAAAGAACTTTTTAATAAAATTATAGAAGCATATGAAGATAAAGCACCAACCCTGAGACATATACATATCAATTATGGCAAAGGTGTTGAAAAATCGATTCACAAGATTCAGTCCCGGATAAGAGTTCAGGAAAACAAAAACCTCATTGATAAAATGTCCTCACGGTTTCTTGCCATTAAACTTTTAGAAAATGACCATGATGCACATGCTGTAATTGATCAATACGCTAATAATGAACAAATATTTGAAACATATAAAACACAGAGCACAAAAATAAAAGCTCATCTTAAAGAAGACCCTGAAACGGTATTAACTGATGCACGATATGGTTTCATTGCTGGAGCATTAAAAGAAACCTTTAGGGAAGGGATTATTGACCGTAGAAAAAAAACAGATGTAATTGACACCTTTTTAACACACAAAGTTTTTGGATACCCAATTTTCCTTTTTTTCATGTGGATAATGTTCCAGGCAACATTTAGCTTGGGTCAATACCCAATGGATTGGATTGATATAGCGGTACAGAATCTTAGTAGTTTAATAAAACACATAATGCCTTCCGGCATGCTTAAAGATTTGATTGTTGATGGGGTAATAGGTGGCGTTGGCAGTGTAATTATTTTTCTACCCAATATACTCATCCTGTTTTTCTTTATTTCCCTTATGGAAGACACAGGCTATATGTCAAGGGTTGCTTTTATCATGGATAAAATCATGCATAAAGTAGGTTTACATGGCAAATCGTTTATTCCCTTAGTTATGGGCTTTGGATGCAATGTTCCGGCAATTATGGCAACGCGCACATTAGAAAACCGTAATGACCGTATCCTTACAATACTAATTAATCCTTTTATGTCTTGTAGTGCACGTTTACCTGTATATTTAATAATAATAGCTGCTATTTTTCCGGATAATGCAAGCACTATATTATTCGCCCTTTATTTTTTTGGTATTCTGCTGGCTGGTTTATTTGGAATCATTTTTAAAAAACTTATTTTTAAATCGAAAGAAGCACCTTTTGTTATGGAATTACCCCCATACCGAATGCCAACATTAAAAACCACAACTATTCACATGTGGCATAAAGGGCAACAATACCTAAAAAAAATGGGTGGGGTAATTTTGATTGCCTCAGTTTTAATATGGTCCCTAGGTTATTTTCCCCGAACTACGGAAGGATCAGTTCATTTTGACAGCCAGATTTCAATCTTAAAAACAAGAATTGATGGCATTCAAAACAACTCTGAACCAAACGAAACTCAAGGAGAAAATCAATTGTTTCAATACACTCAGCAGTTAGATTCATTAAAATTATTAAAGGAAAGTAACAGGCAAAGCAGCTCTTATATTGGCAGGATAGGAAAATTTATTGAGCCGGTTATGTCGCCTCTTGGCTTTGATTGGAAACTAAGCGTGAGTATTTTAACTGGCATTGCTGCAAAAGAAGTTGTTGTTAGCACTATGGGTGTACTATACCAAGCCGATGATAAAGCTGACGAAAATTCAGAAAGTTTAAAGAATAAATTAAAAAAAGAGACTTACAGGTCAGGAAAAAATATTGGAAAAACTGTTTTTAGCCCTGTTGTTGCCATGTCATTTTTATTATTTATATTAATCTATTTCCCGTGTGTTGCAGTAGTTGCAGCTGTTAAAAAGGAAACGGGTCATTGGAAATGGGCTATATTTATGATTGCTTATACTACAGGCTTAGCCTGGATAATATCTTTTATTACTTATCAGCTAGGAAGTGTTTTTTGGTAATTAAAGGGTTGCGAGTTGCAAGTTACGGGTTACGGGTTACGGGTTACGGGTTACAAGTTAAAATAATACAAAATGAACGAATTAATACAGGAAATTATCACATATATTATAATATCAATATCTTTTTCAATTACATTTTACAAAAGCATCGTTTTTTTTATTCCCGGCAAAAATACAAGCAAATGCTCTTCATGTATGAATGGACAGTGCTCAATAAAAAATTTGCATAAAAATTAGTGCAACTCTTTTAATATATTGAATCCTCAATCCAACAAATTGAAACAAGTTATCACAAAAAACATTCCGCACCAACCAATTATTATATTTGTCACTTTAATCGTTTAAACCTATTAAAATTATTCTTTTTAATTATTTCGTTAAGGTCTTTTTCCAGATTATTGAAATCTGATCTTTTGCCACAATGATATAATCTTGTAAATGGATTATTATCAATTATTAATGATTTCAATTTAGTTAAAGATGGTGCAGTTTCCAATTCGGCATACTCTTTATAGGTCAGTTTTAAGAATGCAGTATTAGAGCTTACACCTCTATTATCTAGGAGGTAACCACCTTTTAATTTTGTTGGTATTGAATAATAGTCCCCATTCTTTAAATCTGTTGGATGTGGGTATGAAACAATTTCTTTTTTGTCAGGTGATAAAGATATAGGAACATTATCAATGTAATTATTTGTCGTTTTATAAATCAAAACAGGGGCATTTGCCATGGCTAATGGTACATTACTTGTTTTTTTTGAAGAATTGCAAGCAATGCTAAAACTAAATACTATTAGGAATATGACATATTTCATTCTTCTACAACTTTTTGTATTTAACTAATTTAATTAAAATCATGTAACCTTTATAAAAACGAGTCTGAACAATTCAGTCTAAAACTGTAAAAATTCCTGACAGGGTATGTTAATTAATTTAAAACAAATATTAATCACTTATACAACACCAACCTGCCAGGATGATTTTTGGCAATAAACTATTGCAATATTATCTTTTTATTTGTTTCAGGCCACCGTTATTCAATAACGCTAAACGGAAACACATTTTGGTTACCATTATCTTCAAATTTCACATAATAAATCCCTGTCTTAAAACCAGAAATATCAATTTCTTGATTTTTTGTTTGTATATCAATAGTTTTCATTAAGCTTCCAATGTTATTATAAATATAAATTCGGGTATCATTTAAGTTAGTTATACTGAATTTATCTTTTGCCGGATTAGGATAAACTAAAAATTTAATGTCATTTTCATTAAGATCCGAGATTCCAACTGCACCATGAGCTGTAACTTCTATACTTGAAGAAGCTCCAGTTCCACACCCATTGGATGCGGAAACGGTTAGTGTTCCAGATTGTGCATAACTATCAAAATAAATTTCAATTGAACTTATATCACTGTCAGCCTGCCAGTGCGAAGATGGTAAAGTCCAGTAAAAAACGACATTATCCTGATCTGTAACAGAATAAGTATAGGTTTCGCCTGCATTAACACTTATTTCTCCGGTTATATTTCCTACGGCATCAGGTTCAGCTTCGGCCACACTTATGTATTTTGTTTTTATTAATTGGTGAATATCTGTACCCTTAACAATATCCAATGTTACAGTTTTCCCCCCTACTGTTGAATAGCTTACACTATGAGGCCCTTCACCTGTTGCAGTTGCCGGGTTTGCACCCTCACCAAAATTCCAACTCCATGTATCCGGTGTACCATTAGATTCGTCTTTGAAAGTTACATTTGTACTTGAACATATTTCCTCGTCATCAACTGAAAAATCAGAAACAATTGGTTTGTCTCCATAATGCCATATATTGTCAAATGTACCCGTCCATATCGCATCCTCACTTGCCGCACCAATGGCCAAAAATTGAAAATTTTGATAATACTCGGCATAATCGGTAAAAGTATCGCCATCATCAGTACTATATGAAATCCCCATAAAAGGCGTGTTATAATCGCTACCGGAAGAGATCAGCATATTTACCCCTGGAACATATTTAAAACTACTTGTATAGAAATTACCTTTGGTAACTATTTCCGTCCAGCTTTCTCCTCCATCTATAGTTCTATATGCTGTGTAATCATTTTCTTTTCTTTTTTGAATAATTCCATTATCAGCATCTCTAAATGAAATTTCAAAGCTTGCATCAGTAATTGGTGTTTGATAAGCAACCCAGTTATAACCTTTGTCTGTTGATTTATAAATTTGTCCTTTATTTGTAGCAAACCAAATTATATCACCAAAAACAGCATAAAATCCAGTAGTTCCATACTCACCTGTTGCATTTGAAGGAATATTCGCTTCAGAAACTCTTGTCCATGTAATTCCACCATCAGTTGTTGTATATAGTTCAAAATACCCCCCATTTGGATCGCCCTGACAAAAACCATTATTTTCATCCCAAAAATGAACAATATTCGGGAATCCATCTGGTGCAGAAAATACTGCAGTTGGTTGTTCTGTCCATGTCTCTCCTCCATTGTTAGTCTTAACAATCATTCCTCCGCCACTTGGACCAAATAAAGGAACCCAGGCAGTATTTTCATCTATGGCACAAATCATTGAAGACGAATAATCAGTTGTATTAGCAGCATTTATTGTACCTGAAACCCACAAATTACCACCATCAATTGTACGTGTAAAATCTTTCACTTTTGCATTACTACCACTGCCATCAGAAGCAACCGCCCAAGCAGTTCTTTTATCTATGGCAGATATATATTGAATA
>JBDLJL010000055.1:0-30309 GCA_039714415.1 Bacteroidota bacterium | reverse complement strand
GTAATATCTGATTTATCAGCTTTGCCTGTAAAAACATCAATTATTCTTTTACCAAACAGGGGAATTAAACCTTCAGCAAAAGGTCTGCTGGGATGAGAATCGCCTTCCTTAAGAGTATATTCATCTTTAATATATAAGTCACCTTCTGTTTCTAATTCATAAAAATCCCATAAAAAAATATTATCGCCTTTTTCATTCCAGTCATTCCTTACCCAATCAGTAAATTCTTTCATACGTTTAGCCTTTTCTTCTGTAGTGTTTGTTTTGGAATGTGTTGCTCCGGTCCATACAAGGAATTTGGTATCCGGGAAACTATGCATCTTTTCCTTCAATGCTTCATACTGTACTTTGTAATTTTCCAGCCTGTGTTCTTCAGCATTAATATCTGGGGTTCCGGTATCCTCACTAATATCACTAACAGGATAACAATGTTTCCAGATAATTAAACCATATTCTTTTGTTAGCATTTCTAAAGTGGGTTCTTCCATAAATGCTTTCTCACCAGCATTTTTTACCCATATAGTATAGTAATCATAAGGAAAATTTCGCCAACCGTAGGGGGATTTTTTAGGAAAAGCTAATTCTTCGACTAAGTAATTAGTCCCATTTTTTTTATTGTATTTTTTTACCCATTTCTGTAGGTTTCCTTCTTTGGATAGTTTCCAGGTAATTTTTGAAACAGTTCCTCGCCAGATTGTATTACCTGTACTGTGGTGCAGGAAAATTGCTTTATTTTCTTTTGTCATTTCTTTTTGATTTTTATCATTACATGAATAAATTAGTGCAATAAAAGTAATAAATATCAGTATTTTAGTTTGCATAAATCTTATTTTTGAACTCAAAATTATGTCTTTTGTACATTTTCAATTATCAATTTTGGCTAAATCAATCATTTTTTTGATTGCTGAATGAATTAATTACATATGATGGAATTATGATCGTTTTTTATATGATAAAATATGTTAGAATAAATTGGATTAAACAGTGGTGATTTAAAGAATGGCATAAAATCACAGGGCTAATGGTGCAGGACTGAATTTCAATCTTAGGGACCAGAATAAATTGTATCTTAGCTAAATGGAAAAGATAAAGGAGATTTATGATATTTGCATCATAATGAGTCAGAATGATAAGATCACATTCCGTTGACAATTAAATTATAGACTATTTGTTTTTCATGGGTAAATAGAAAAAGAAATAAAGAAATAATGATTTCAAATATTATCAACTAAAATCATTAAATTATGGAAAAAACAGGAAAAGCAATTACATTTTTATTAGTTTTTTATATTGTAGGAATTGTTTTTAATACTTTTCATATAATCGATTACAATGCACCCATAATGATTGATATTGCAAAGGTAATAGGTATATGTTTTCTCATAAGCCTTTTTTTACGAATAATAAGAATGAGCTGGGACAGTGCTTTTTTTACAGGCATTATATTCGCATATATTTCTTCACTTTTTATAATGTTTATGGATACAGAATCTCCTATGTTGCTTATAAATTTTATAATAGCCATAGTACTTTCAGTAATTTTTACAAAAAATTGATATTATTACCACCTTTTTATTACAAGAAATGTTTAATATTACCCTCATAACATTATGCTTAATTTATTTCATGACTATGCCATCATTGGGGGAATGCCTGAGATAGTAGCCTCTAATATTGAAAACAAAAATATTGCTACTTTATCTAAAATCTATAATAGGCTGTGGCAGGCCTATAAGGATGATGTTGAAAAATATGCACGAAATAATACAGAAAGAAATGTAATTCGACATGTTATTGAAACAGCACCCAATGAAACTGACAGGATAAAGTTTGAGGGTTTTGGTAAATCCAATTATCGCTCACGGGAAGTTGGCGAAGCATTACGTGCATTAGATTTAGCTAAAATTATCAGGTTAGTTTATCCAACTACAAGCTTGGCGCCACCTATCACAACAGGCTATAAAAAACGACCCCGGCTTCAATATTTAGATATAGGGATGTTAAACCAAATTTTGCTTTTACAGGCTAAAATGATAGGTTTAAAAGATTTAGATGACTTATACAGAGGCAAAATTGTTGAACATCTGGTCTACCAGGAACTTATTTCAATACATGATGAAACTGCTTACAAACCGCACTTTTGGGTAAGAGAGAAAAGAGATAGTAATTCAGAAGTAGATTTAGTTTATAGATATGGAAAATACTATCCCTTTGGAAATTAAGTCGGGAAAACAAGGCCGCTTAAAATCATTGCACCAGTTTGTGGAAAGAAGCAATCATCCATATGCTGTGCGATTATATGCAGGTGAATTTAAAATAGAAAAAGCAAAAACACCAGGTGGCGTACCCTATTTACTAATGAATTTGCCTTATTATTTAGGAACAAAAATTCCTGAATACATTGAATACTTTTTAAAAGAATATACCCTATAATTGTATCAATAAGTTAAGAGTTATCACACATTTATATAAGCATAACTACTTTGTTGGGTAATCGTACAATTGACCTTATGAATTATAAATATCTCCCTTTCTACAGAAAAAAATCTGTAGTACTACCTGCTGAAATTTTAAAAAATGATACTTCTTAATATCAGGATGTTAAAAACCAATTCCTGCTTGTGGGAAAAACTGGTCAATATAGTATGATATGAAAAGACCTGTTTTCACTTCTTATCAATTAAAATTAATAGTTTCGAAAAGGTGATGCCGGCAATCCCGATTTATTAAATAAATTGGGTTCAGCTATATCGAGCCATCCAAAACGTACAAATTGCGGTTTTAAAACTTTCTTTGACCAAACTTCTACTTTCTCATCAACAATTTGTGCTTTTGCCGGATAGAAAATAGTATCAGCACCTGCTATTTCAAAAAAGTTTGGCTCATCATCTTTGCATACCAAGCCACCATCAACATTAGTGAAGTTAACAAGTAGTTTATTATCAGAAATTTCGCTATTTTTATAAATAGGCCCCGAATAATTGATTGAATCAATACTATAAGTTTTTGCTAATGCCCAAAATGATAATCTACGACCTACTTCCTGTTTATTTGCCGGATGAACATTTTTAATATCACCAATATCCGTAGTAACAACCATCCCGACATTATCTTCTTTTAATGTTAAGAACTGCGCATGTCTGAGTTCTGGCGTTTCAAAATTTTTATCACCATAATTATAAGGGGCTATTTGCACAAAATAGAATGGAAAATCACCAATATTCCAGCTTTTACGCCAAGATTTAATCAATGCCGGAAATAAGCTTTGATATTCTTTGCCACGTCCCACATTTGATTCTCCCTGATACCAAATTGCACCTTTAATAGAATAAGGAATTAATGGGGCAATCATACCATTAAAAAGATGTGTTGGTGTAAAAGAGCTTAATGTGTAAGCAATTTCAGGCATATTGCCATAATTGCCACCATCATCATTAAATACATATAAATCAGACAATGATATTAATGCTGTAGGTTTAAATTTCCATTCTCCGGATAAATTAACAACCTGTTTCCCATTTTTGCTAAGTGTAATATCTTTATCACCATAAATGCCACCATTTCCTCTTGAATCAATTACGCGTACTGCAATTACATTTTTACCGGGTTTTAACAATTCAGATTTTATTGTATAAAGCCTTTCTAAATTCCAATAACCTTCTCCCATATGGCTGCCAAGTTTTTCACCATTGATATATGTATCGTCCATATCATCAATTTTGCCAAGATAAAACTCATAATCACCAACTTCAATGTTTTCCGGCATAGTAAATTCTTTTCTAAACCAAGCTACACCATCATAATTTCCAATTTCTTTTTTCTCCCAGAATTCGCCGGGAACTTTCATTGTTTTCCAATCGGTATCATCATAATCAGGCTCTTTTAATTTTGTATTTCCTAGGTCAAGATTAGCATACGGGTTTTTTTTATCAATGCTATCCAGGTTAATATATTTTAGCCCGACTAACCATTTGTTAAACTCTGGTATATTTTTTTGAGAATCAATTAATTGTTTGGCAGTCTTTTCAAAATTGGGAACGGTCTGTAGCCCGGTTGCTTCAATCCATGGTTCAATAGGTGTTCCGCCCCAACTTGCATGAATAATTCCTACAGGAATATTTAAATTTTTATGTATTTCACGAGCAAAAAAATAGGCTGTAGCCGAAAAATTTCCCGTATTTTCAGAACTTGCAGGTTTCCATTTTCCGGTCAGGTTTTTTTCGGGTATGTAAGCTGCATTTTTTTCAACAGAAAACATTCGAATTTTGTTATTGTTAGAATTTGCTATTTCCTTTTCTGAATTATTAATTATATTATTTGGCGGCCAACCTTTTACAGGCATTTCCATATTTGATTGCCCGGATGCCAACCAAACTTCTCCAATTAAAATATTGCTAAGCTGAATTAATGTGTCGTGAGCTTCAATTTTTATAATAAAAGGACCTCCTGCTGAAGGTGTTTTTAATATTGTTTTCCAGTTTCCCTTATTATCGGTTACAACATTAACTTTTACATCCCAGTCGGTAGTGATTTTCACCTTAGTACCTTTATTTGCCCAACCCCAAATTACAGCATCAGTATTTTGTTGCAAAATTGTATTATCAGTAAATAGTCCATGAACTTTTAAAAGAGATGGTTCTTGTTTGCATGAAGTGAAAAATAAAGTTGTAAAGAAAATAATGCTTATGTGCTTCATATTGAAGTGGTTATTTTTTTTTTTAAAAGGTAATTTTCTTAGGAACACTAATTAAAAGCTAATTGTGTCTAAAATGTTGTGTGTTTATTATTTTATTATCGATGTATTTTTATGCAAAAAGGGATTCTTTTACAATATTCATCGTAATGTAAAAGCTGTTGGCAGCAAATCCGCTAATTGAATGCAGAAAAATGCCAATTATTGAACCCATACTTATTAATTAAAAAGAATTTTTACATTTAACTTTACATTCTATAATTCATGCACAGCCTCAAAAAATGCTGTAATATTTTCTATTGATGTATCATCCTGAATATTATGTGCCGGGGCTAAAATATATCCGCCACCCTTTCCAAGGATTTCGACTCTTCGTTTTACCTCGTCCTTAATTTGCTGAGGAGTACCATTTGGCATTAAGTCCTGCACACAAATTCCACCAAAAAACATTAAATCTTTACCAAATTCGCTTTTCAAAAACTCAGGGGTCATGTCTTTTGCCATGGGTTGTAATGGGTTCAGGATATCCAGGCCAATCTCAATTAAATCAGGGATAATAGGCACAACAGAACCACAAGTATGCCATGCAATTTTAATATCAGGGTTCACCTTTCTAAACTCTTCAAACATATATTTCATACGAGGTTTAAAAATGTCCCTCCATTGAACCGGATCTATGAGCATACCATCCTGACCGCCAAAGTCATCGCCTGCCCAAAGCATGTCGACCCCTTTTCTGATCATTTCTTTACCCATTTCTAAATGGATATCCATAATTTTATCTAGCAGCTTATAAAAATAAGGTGGTTGAAGCATCATATCCATAAAGAACTTTTCCAAACCGGTATAATACCATGATGTTTCAAAAATGGCCGTTTCCAAATCACCAATTACCCCATAATTTTTCTTAAATTTTGATATTTTATAATCAGTATCATCATACCTGCCTTTGGCAAAAGGGTCGGGGAATTTGTAATTATCAATATCAGCCTCTGAATCAGCATAGTCTAATGGAAATTTATAAAATTCGTTATATAGCCCCATGGGTTTAAAAACCATACCATATTCATTAGTCATGGTACCATCAGCGTTATTTACCGTTGGTGCATTATGCGGTGCAATAGAGGCGGTACCAACGGCATCATTTCCTAAATGCAATAGCAAATCAGTATGTGAAATACGTGTTGATAGCATCGAATCTAAAGGTTCTTCATATGGTAAACCTAAATGTTTCGACATCTTTTCTGCAACTTGTGGTGTGAAATTTGCGAAAACCGGTGGCCTGTCCGGTTCACCTCCATTTATTGTTGTAATAAATCGGTCTCTTGAATTCATAATATTGGGGTTTTATTATCTATTGATTATCTGTTAATTCATTTATCTGCAAAAAATATAAACACTGAATGCCTATTACCAGCTCCCGTTTTTCAAAAATACATATTCATAGCAAACTCCATTGTAAAATCATCATCAGTTGATAATTCAATATATTCCATTTTACTTTTTAATTCTTCTGTTTCTGATAAATAACGCTCTGATTTTAATGCTAAAACCGCACCGGTACCGGCAGTATTTCCTACTTGCAAATACTTATTAATATCAATATCAGGCAATAAACCTATACGAATGGCATTTTTAATATTAATATAGTTACCAAAACCACCGGCAAGTATCACATGATCCAAATTCTCTTCTGAAATTTGAGCAATTGCCAACAATCTTTTTATTCCGGACATTATAGCCGATTTAGCTAATTGAATTTCCCTAATATCCTGCTGGGTAATGCCGACAGATTTGTTGTCTCCTGCTTGTGATATTACAAAGTCTTCATTAATGTTTCCATCTTGTTGCAACACTCCTTTTTTAAGCATAACCGCAATAATGTCAATTAAGCCCGATCCGCAAATACCAACAGGATCAGTATTGCCTATAACTTCATACATTTCGTTTGAATATTTAGAAATTGCACCTTTAACAGCGCTCATTCCACAAGAAATATTTGCACCTTCAAAAGCCGGTCCGGCAGCTGTTGCACAGGATAATATTTTTTCATCGTTAACTAAAACCATTTCGCCATTGGTACCTATATCTACAAACAAATAAGTTTTTCCTAATTTTTGGGTGTCTAATGAGTTTAAACCTGACAATATATCGGCTCCAACATAGGCACTTAATGATGGGGATAGTACAATCTCACCGTCAGGATGGATATTTATCCCAAGTTCATCGGCTTTTAACCTTTTAACATCAGTGAAAACAGGGACAAAGGGTGCGTGGGCAATTGGCAGGGCATTAACACCTAAAAGGTTATGGAGCATTGTAGTGTTTCCTACAATTGAAATTTTTACCAGGTCTTGTTTTGAAATCCCTTGTTCGGTATAATGTAAATCCAGGGCATTGTTTATCGGTTCTATCAATGATGACTGAAGCATTTCAACGCCTCTTTCAGTAAGTTCGCCATAACTAATTCGCGAAATGACATCGGCACCAAATTTTGATTGAGGGTTTATTGCCGTTTTAACACTAACTACTGATCCGGTAACCAAATTCACAAGGTAAAAAACCATAGTTGTTGTTCCTATATCTACGGCTAATCCAAAAGGCATAGGTGCTAAGTTAAAAGCTTTATTTGGTTCAGGCCACACTGTTTTTGTTAATTCATATTGTGATGATAACACTTTCATCTCCAATTCACCAGGCAGTAATACTTCAATGTCTTCATGAACCGGGTACATACATGATGTTACATAGCCATCGTTCTTAATTTTAACCCTGCATTTTCCACATGTTCCGTTTCCACCGCATGGTGCTATAAAATCAGACTCGTTTTCCTGGATACATTTTAAAAGGTTCTCGCCCTCTTCAACTTCTAATTCTTTTATTTTTCCTTTTTTATGTAACTTTACTTTATACTTCATACTTCATCTCAATATTTATTTCTTAAATGGTGCTTCGCGGTACATGCAATTTTTACTGGCACATTGTTCACAATCTGTATGTTTAAATTTTACCGATTTGCCAACACCTATTATGCCGCTTAAAGACTTTACCGGGTGCATCATGCCTGATTCGTTTAAGCTTATGCCCAAATAGTTTTCCGGAAAAAGTTGAAATAGTTTTTTTTGTTCTTCAACGGGCCATCCGCAATTACCCGGACTAATTGTATTTGTTAAATATAAATCATATTTTTTAATATCTGTTTGTAATTGTTGATAAAGGATTTCCAAAGATTTTTCAACAATTTTAGTTCCAATAATATCTGCGATATACGCTTCGGTAAATTGTTCCTTATTATTATATAGGTTGAGTTTAGTGTTCAGCTTTTCACTAACAGTACATGCGAACAGGGCAATTGATTCTATATTGCTAAGCATTTTGGCTACTTCATCACCTGTTTGAAAGTTGATTCCTTTTATCTTTAATTGATCGTTGTCCATTTTTGCAGAAAAAGGGAGATAAGCCATATATAATTCCTCATTTTCAATTCTTCTGATTTCTTTTTCAACTATATCAAATAAAAGTCCTGGAATATCACTACTTCCCCTTGATATGTATTTTGCCACATCAACAGGGGTAACTCCAAGTTGTTTTACTAATATTGATATTTCTTTTGTTTTAATCATTAAAAGATATTGATTTAAACATCTATTTGTTGTACAATATTAATAAATACTGAAAAAATTATGGCAACCTTAGAATACATTAAATTTTTAGTTGTTTTGAATTTTTAGAGACCATCTTAAGAATTAAGTTGTTTAGCTTTATTCATAAATGCTTCAATATTTTTTAAAGGTGTATTAAGTGGCAAATCGCAACCTGAACTAAGTACAAAATTCGGGAAATCCTTCATTTCTTCAATTAATGCGCTTGTTTTAGTATTTATAAGTTGTTCATCCCCGTTAAGGAAAATTTCTATGGGGTCAAGATTGCCAATTAATTTCATGCCGACAGGTATTTGTTTTGTTGCCCCTTTTAAATCTACCTGAGCATCCAAACTCAAACCGCATGCACCTGATTGCCCCATTTTTTCAATAAGATGGGTACTGTTTCCACATATATGAAGCATCAACGGTTTGTTGTTTACATTTTTTAATATTTTTTTAAATGGTTTCAACGAAAATTTTTCGTAATCTTCCTCTGAAAGCATTACTGCTGTTGGTTCCAATACGCAAACTGTATCTGCTCCTGCTTTATATAGTTCATTAGCATATTCGCTTATTATTTCCGTACAATAATCAATAATTTCTTCTGTTAATTTGGTATCCATTATTGTATTTACTAAAAGGTCGTTAACACCATTTAGCTCACCAGCCAACGAAAACGGGCCAATAACATAAGCGCCGATAGTTGTATCGATATTTTGTTTCATTTTTCTTACAACATCGATAATTACATCCATTCTCGCAGATTTACCTTTATAGCTTTTTTTAAGTTCCATAAGGGCATTTTTGTCCTTAATTGGATGTTCGGCTACAGATGGTGTGTCGTTTTCAGGTAAGTTAATCTTAAGTCCAAGGGCTTCTGCCTCAATAGTAAGATCCATGAAAGTAAACAAACCATCAGGTTTAAATTTGTCATGGAATGCTTTTAATGTTTCAAATTGAGCACCACTGTCTATCAGGTTCTGTTTAACAGATTTCCCTGTTAATTTTGTTCCTGCAACTCCTGCTAATGGAATGGTTGTATAATTACACATTTTTCTTATGCCGTTAGTTGGTTTGCATATTCAATTACTCCCTGTGGATCAGGACTATAAAAATCTGCACCAATTTTCTCACAAAACTGCTGCGATACAGGTGCCCCGCCAATAAATATTTGTTGCCCTGAATCATCTTCTTTCAACATTTTAACAATCTCTTCCATATTAACCATTGTTGTAGTTAACAGTGCAGATAAACCTACAAGTGCCCCGGGGTGCTCTTTTACGGCATTACGAAACTTATCAGCACCAACATCTACACCGAGATCGATAACTTCATATCCATTACCTTCCATCATCATTGATACAAGATTTTTTCCAATATCGTGTAAATCGCCTTTTACGGTACCAATAATGAATTTTCCCTTACGGACAACTTCCCCTGAATTAAAATATGGCCTAAGGTGCTCCATTCCTG
Organism: Bacteroidota bacterium; assembly: GCA_039714415.1. Taxonomy (GTDB): domain Bacteria; phylum Bacteroidota; class Bacteroidia; order Bacteroidales; family NBLH01; genus NBLH01. The sequence goes on along the minus strand of JBDLJL010000055.1, from coordinate 20,499 downwards.
CACCCATTGCCTTGGCAGACATAAGAACCTGAGGGACAAAAACCTGGTTTGCCTTAAACTTAACCCCAATTTTCTCCATCCCAACAATTAAACCTTCCTGTAATACTTTATTGGCATCAATTCTCTCGTCAAGTGCTTGTTTCACATATTCGTCTGCACCGTCCTGCCCTTTCATATCAGGCGGATAAGGTGATGCATTATTAATTTTTCCAAATTCTACGCAATGAGCTATTTTTCCCAATATTTCCATAATATTTTTTTTGTGTTTCTGATAAAAGATTGTGCAATAAATAATCCAAGTTTTAAACTTTTACCTAATTCATATATATTTTAAAGCAATCGATTGTATCGTTGTTTTTAAAAAAATCCAATAAACGTTATGTTTGCCGGATTAAAAAAGATGGTTTCGTAATATATTTTGTTATCTGCTACGTACTCAAATTTGCTACAAATATATAAATTATTTTGAATGCCGATATATTAGCAAACCTTTAATAGGGCTTTTAACAGGATTTCGTTTTACTAAAATGTATAAAATAAGGAGAGTTCAAAATAAGAACAAACACAGACAAAACACATGGTGAAAGGATATTAGGACTCGTTGTAAATAGATTCCAAAATAATTTATTTAAATCCTAAAGAAGTTAAATTTAATTTCAAACAAATAAAAACAACGTACAAACGATTGTAACATTGTTCAAAATTATTTTATATCCTTTAAATGCCTAACTGCTTATTTTTTTAATATATTCACATATATGCATTTGTCTGTAAGCATAAGCAATGTATTAACAAAATTTAACAATTAAATGGATTTCTCTTGCAGTTACGAAATTATATTGTATATTTGCCCAATAATACAATCGATTGTTTTCTTTGAAAACATTTATTATATACTTATTAATCAAACTGTTTTAAATTATGAAGAATGTATTAATTCGACTTGCAATGATCTACGCATTGATATTTGTTCCAGTATCTATGCTTGCGCAGGAAATTGAAATTAGTGGAACGGTAAGTTTTTCTGAAGATAATTCCCCAATTCCGGGAGTTAATGTTGTAGTAGAAGGGACTTCTGCTGGTACAATTACAAATTTTGATGGATTTTATACCATTAAAGCAAATAAAGGAAGCAAGCTTAAATTTAGCTTTATTGGTTATGAAACAAAAATTGTTGAGATTGGTAGCGAAGCAACTATTAATGTCTCAATGAATGTGTCCTCTGAAACTATTGATGATGTGGTGGTCACGGCTCTTGGTGTTAGCAGAAAAGAAGAAGCGTTGGGCTATAGTGTTACAAAAGTAGGTGGTGAAGAGTTTTCACAGGTTAAAGAATTAAATGCCATTAACTCAATTGCCGGAAAGGTAGCCGGTGTCGAGGTACGCCAGGGTAATACCGGTGTTGGTGGTTCTTCGAAAGTACTAATTCGTGGTAATTCTACTTTTGGTGGTAGTAACCAGCCATTATATGTTATCGATGGTGTGCCAATGGATAATCAAAACCTGGGTAGTGCAGGTGAATGGGGTGGAGTTGATTTGGGTGATGGTATTTCAAGTATCAACCCTGATGATATAGAAACCATGTCTGTTTTGAAGGGTCCTGCGGCTGCAGCTCTTTACGGATCACGTGCTTCAAATGGTGTTATATTAATAACCACAAAAAAATGGAAACGTGGAAGCAATAAATTCAATATTGATTTTAACTCTAATACTACTGTAGACCTTATTGCCAACAATCAATACGATGATGTTCAAAAGGTTTATGGACAAGGAATTACAACTCCACCTAAAGATATTAGTGAAGCCAATAATATGTGGAGCTGGGGCGGAAAAATGAGCCCTGATTTGGAATTCATCTCGTTTGACGGTGAAATACGTGATTATGGGGTTAAGCAAAATAATATCAACTCTTTCTTTAAACCTGGTTATACAACTCAAAATTCTATTGCCTTTTCAGGAGGTAATGAGCAAACCAGTTTCAGGTTTTCGGCAGGTGATGTCCGTAATGAAGATATTGTCCCAAATAGTGGTTTAACCCGTCAGAATTTTGATTTGAAAGGGACAATGAAAATGTGGGAAAAATTAACTGTGGATGCAAAAATTAACTATACCCGCGAAGATGTAAAAAATCGCCCATACCTGGGTTATTCCGGTGCCAATGTTGCTAGGGCAATTACTACTTTGCCTATGAGTTTTGATCAGGCCTGGTTAGAAGAGAGCAGAACTGATGCAAATGGAAATTATCAGTCATGGAATAGTAACTCTTTAATTATTAACCCTTATTATTCCTTATATAATATGGCCAATAACTCTAAAAAAAACAGGGTTATGGGTTATGGGGCAATTACTTATGAATTTTTTGATTGGCTAAACTTAAAAATAAAATCAGGGATTGATTCTTATGATTATACTTATTATAGCTATGCGCCAAAAACTACGCCTAACCAGGAATCAGGTGAAATGAGCCAGCTACTTACTAAAACTACTGAAATTAACTCAGAGTTTCTTTTATCATATAACCATAAGTTTTTGGGAGAAGACCTTAAGCTAGATGCCAGCCTGGGTGGTAACATAATGCAATATAATAATCAACAATCAAATGTTCTGGGTAAATCAGAAATTGCATCGGGTATAATTTCAATAAATAACTACCAGGAGTTTACCATGCTTTATGCAAATCCAAGAAAACAAATTAATTCCTTATATGCATTTGCTAACTTAGGTTATAAAGAATATTTGTTCCTTGATGTTACTGCTCGTAACGACTGGACCTCAACACTTCCTTTAGAAAACAATTCATTCTTTTATCCATCGGTTTCTGCAAGTTGGGTTTTTTCAAGTCAATTTGAGAACTTAAAATCAAAATATTTTTCATATGGAAAAATCAGGGCTTCTTATGCTGAAGTTGGTGGCGATACAGATCCTTATAATTTGACACGAAGCTATTATAGTTACCCTTACAGCTTAAATGGTATTACTTTTAGTACGGAAAGTGGTAATGTGATGCCAAATCCTGATTTGAAACCTTCAAGGACAAGAGGTTACGAAGCAGGTGCTAATGTGAAGTTTTTGGATTGGAGAGTTGGCCTTGATTTTACGTATTATAATCAGTCAACATATGACGAAATTATTAACCTTCCCATTTCTGCTACCAGTGCATATTCTTATGCTTTTATTAATGCAGGGGAAATTAATAACCAGGGTTATGAGGTATTATTACACACAGTACCATTAAAAATGAAAGATTTACGTTGGGACCTTACTTTTAACTGGGCCCAAAACACAAATAAAGTAATAAAACTTCATGAAGAAGCAAAAACACAGGAACTTTCAAGGGCTTCATGGATTAGTTCATATATTCAGGCTGAAGAAGGACAAAGCTATGGCGATATAATTGGTTATGATTTTAAAAGAACCAGTGACGGACAAATTATTTATGCCTCAAACGGAATGCCACTACCTACAGACGAACAAGTAGTAATAGGTAATGGTCAATATGACTGGACAGGAGGTATGGCTTCTACCATAAACTATAAAGGAATTGTATTGCGTGCCGCTTTTGATGTTAAGTGGGGTGCTGATGTATTATCCATGACTAATATGAAAATGTACCAATATGGAACCCATGTTGCTACTTTAGAAGGCAGGGAAGAATGGGCACAATCTGAACAGGAAAGATTGGACGCAGGTGTAGCAATTGCTGATTGGGTTGCAACCGGAGGTTTCCTTGGTGAAGGTGTTGTGAATACAGGTACTGATGCAGACCCTGTTTATGAAACAAATACGGTATATGTAAACCCTAAGGATTATTATTCCCAGCTTACTAATAGTCATATTATGTCTCCTTATGTATATGATGCTTCTTACGTAAAATTAAGGGAGCTTTCTTTATCATATACTTTTGCCGGTGAGAAATTAAAAAGCAAAGTTTTTGAAAGCATTAGTGTTTCATTAATTGCTCGAAACCTTTGGTTAATCTGGTCTAATCTGCCAAATGTTGATCCGGAATCTACATATTCAATTAGCAATGGACAAGGATATGAATATGGTTCACTACCTTACCGAAGAAGTTTCGGGTTTAATGTAGGTCTGAAGTTTTAAGAATTGATAAAGACATGTTTCAGTTTTTAAAAACCGTTAAATAGAACAAATTTTAATAAAAAAAACATAAATATGAAAAATTATAAATTCATAAAACTACTTTTTCCAATATTAGCCTTATTAATATTGGTTCAAAGTTGTACAAAGTTTGAAGATCTGAATACAGATCCAACAACAAGTACCACGAGTGATCCAAAATCACTTATCTCAAAAGTTCTTGTACACTATTCGGGCGACAGGGAAACGGTTTGGCGTTCAACTGCCGGATACCACATGGCTTTTGTTCAAATGATTTCAGATGGTTGGGCAATTTCTAATGGGCAGAAATACAATGTTTTGGCAGATTATCCTGAGTATATGTGGAAAAGCATGTACAGTTACATAAATAATCTGCAACTCGCCATTGATGGAGCGGGTACGGATCCGGAAATGATTAATTATGTTGCCGTTGCACGGATACTTAAAGTGTTGTATTTTTCACAGTTGACCGATACTTATGGTGATATTCCATACTTTGAGGCGGCACGAGGTTATGACCAGGGTATTATGTGGCCAAAATACGACAAGCAAGAAGATATTTACAATGATTTCTTTAAAGAATTAGATGAAGCAGTTGCGCAATTGGACGCATCTAAAGAATTAGTTTCTGATTTATTGTATAGTGGTGATGTGGCTAAATGGAAAAAATTTGCTAACTCATTGCACTTAAGATTAGCTATGCGTCTTGTAAATGTTAATGATGCAAAAGCCTTGTCAGAAGCTCAAAAAGCATTAACAGCCGGCGTATTACAATCTTCTGGTGATAATGCAATATTATATCATGGTAATTATGATGTTAGCTCTAGCGGTGCTACTGAAATTAGAGGTAATGCCTTTTCTCAGGTTCAACATTTTAATGATGAAATAGTGCTTGCTTGTGCAACTTATTCTGATTATCTTCGTGACAATCAGGACCCTAGATTGGAAATGATGTTTGGTGTTTACGGGGCTTATGTTGAGGATGCTACCAACAGGGTTAATTTTAAATCAGTTACTTTAACCAGTGTGGACGTTACTGAGCAATGGAAAGCAAAGCAAGGAAACCTTCTTGGATGGCCTGCAGGTAAATTCATTTGGGACGCTACAGATGATGAAGGTATTAGCTGGAGCTCTATATTCTTAAATAAAGATGGAAAGGATGTCCAAATTGACAAATATTTTAAAGGTCTGCAAATCAGGCGGGAGCTGAATAAACTGGATCTTCCATTTATTTATATGTCATATGCTGAAGTTGAATTAATGAAGGCTGAAGCTACTGAGCGTTGGGGGATTGCCGGTGATGCAAAAGCGCATTTGGACAACGCCATTTATTCAAGTATCGATGATTTAACTACTATTTTAGGGGCAAATGCAGCTTCAGTTGGTGATATCAATAATTATGTTGATCATATTACAACACTTTGGGCTACAGAAGACCATATTGAATTAATTAATATGCAGCATTATGTAAATTTCTTCTTTAATGGTATTGAAGCATTTGCAAACTGGAGGCGTTCAGGTTATCCTCAATTGGTTCCAACAAACGATCCTGCCTACACTGATCAGGCATTAAACGGTAAAATACCAAGACGTATACCATATCCTGATTCTGAAATGCAGTACAACAGGACTAATTTGGAATCACATTTAGATAATGGGGTGAACTTTTGGGGTGCACCTGTTTGGTGGGATGGTAATTCTGACAGAGGTATTATAACAATTAAATAATTTAATTAAGAATATAAATCATTAAATTATAAAAAAATGAAGATAAAAAATATTTTATTTGGCTTAATTAGTATTATGCTTGTTATAGCCGCCTGTAAAAAGGATTATTCAAATCCTGAATTTGCAGATGATGAAATTGCGATATACCTATATGGCAGTGGAGCAAGAATTCAATGGACAGAACATTTTGTAACCGTAGGAGACTCTTTATCTTTTCAACTACAGGTAGCTCCACCTGCTGAAACTTCCTATAAGTGGATGTTAAATGATGTAGAGGTTAGTACATCACTTAAATATACATATCATGCAATAGCTGAAGGAACGGAAAATTTATATTTTATTGCTACGAAGGCAAATTATTCAGATACTGCAATTTTCCAAATGAACTCAGTTTTGGAAGGTGAGTCCAGTAAACTTAACGAATGGCAGTCATTTGAAATTGAAAATCAAACCGGTGAATTTACCGCAGAATTTGATATGGTAGCTTCAGCTGATAATATTGATGCTGTTACCGGGTTTTTAAGCGGTCTGCCTTCAGGTTTTGGAGATTTATCAACTATTGTCCGTTTTACAAAAGAAGGAAGGTTAGATGCACGTAATGCAGGAGCTTACGAATATATTGATGACATCCCTTATACAGCCGGCACAAACTACCACGTTAGAATGGAAGTGGATATGGCAACTAATACCTATGATGTTTTTGTTACGCCGGAAGGCGGTTCAGAGCAAACACTTGCTACCGATTATGGCTTTAGGAAACCAAGTACCAGTATTAATTACTGGGCTATTATTTATGGCGATTGGGAGCCGGTAAATGTTGGCTCGCACCGTGTTTCTAACATGACAATTACAACACGTAGTCAAAATGAAGCACCTGTTTTAGCACAAATAGAAGATCAGAGTATGGTTGGTGGTTCCGTTATAGAGCTTACAATATCTGCATCTGACCCTCTGGGCGAAGGTGTAGTTTTTTCCACGGCTGATTTACCCCGTTTTGCAACTTTTGTTGACAATGGTGACGGAACAGCAACTTTTACCTTTAAGCCATATGGTGAATGTGGTGGATGTGATGATGGTAATTACAATATTATAGTAAATGCTACAAACAGGCTACATACAACAACTGATGCTTTTATTGTTAGCGTAGCAAACACATATGAAGTAGTGGCCGATGTAGCTGATGCATCAATTTACGATTATAATAAAAACGTGGATCCGACTTATCATAAAATATTTGCAGGGAAAATAGATCCTGACTGGTTGCCAGATTATACAGGACCAACAGATATGGCTGCAGTGATGCCATTTTTAATTCCTGAACTTCCTGCCGGTACCCGGATAGCAAATGTTGAGCTAAAACTTGAAGTTACAACAAACAATTCATGGGTAGCTACGGATTATGATTTGTACGGTATTAATGCCCGTGATAACGCTGATGTTTTAAGTTCAGATTTCTTTACAGGCGAATATGATACGGATACAAATACGGATGTTACTGCTGTAGAGCAAGCTATAATTCAAAATGGTGATGCAGCCGGACCCGGTATTTTTGGAACAACAGGACTGGCCGGGTTTATTAGTGATCAGGTTCAAAATGGCGCAACAGGCAAATATGTGTTCCTGCGAATTAATGCCAATAGAACTGATTTACCTGCATGGGCACATTTACAAGTCCAGGCTGCTAATGATGATCCTGACAATCCGGGTTTTGTTAAACCAACATTAGTTATATACTTAGAACCTGCAAAATAAATTATAAATTAATATATGTATGTAAATGAAAAGCAAGCGGGAGTGTGATAGTGCACTTCCCGCTTGCTTTTTATAAATTTGCAACAACAATAATAAAACGGATTAAAAAACTTTTCTGTAAGCTTAAATATTACAATTAACAATTACGGTAATGAAACGAATTAATATTTTAGTAATATATTTGATTTCAACATTGTTTTTTACGTCATCCTTACAGGCGAAAACTTATTTCTGTAACCCTACTAATGGAATAATAGAGAATCCTGGAACTAAGGACCTTCCCTGGCCATCTTTACAGGATGTTTTGGCATCTGATAAGCAATTATCTCCGGGAGATACCTTATTCCTTATGGAAGGTAATCATGGAAATCCTGAAATTTCCGGTATAAATCCGAACTACATATATATATATGCAGCACCGGGTCATAATCCAGTAATTACCCACCTTGATATTGCCAAAAAAGAACCGGCCACAAAATGGCATTTAAAAAACATAACTTTTTCAGGAGAAAATTCTGAGCAGAAAGAATTTGTTTCTTTCTACAAGAAATCTATGTTCATTAAAATTGAAGAATGTAATTTCTATTCTTCTGATAGCACTTCATCCTGGGATTTAGATGACTGGAAAAACAAAACCAAATCCGGGATTTTACTTGAAGGTTCAAGGCACAACATAGAACACAACTCATTTAATAATTTAGCAACTGCTATAAATGTAAAAGCAAATAACTGCACAATTAAGGGCAACAAAATAACGGCCTTTACAAATTTTGGGATTCTTTGTGAAGGGAATAATAATATATTTATAAATAACCTCATAAAAAACCATGTTTATACCGGGTTTAATGCTGCCGCATTTAAGGCCGGAAATAGTGCAACCCCTAATGCGTCTTTCAGGAAAAATATCTTATTGGGCAATGTTATCGTGGATTACACAAGCCCAGACAAAAAACATATTGCACCATTAATGGGTATCGTTGGGTTTGATGCTTTATATGACGGATGGGTTATTGAGAATAATCTAATTGTAACCGACCACTGGCACGGGATTACTTTTTTTAATATAAAGAATTCATTAATTATAAATAATACGGTAATTGATCCATATATAGATACAAAGTATCCAAACCTTAAAAAAGATTTGCAAACAAAATCTTATGGCCCGGTACGAATTTGGGTGGCTGCAAAAGGTGAAAACAATGAATCGGTCAACAATCATATTGTAAATAACCTGGCAAGTGATTATTTTTTTGATGATAGCGTAGGCTATATTTCAAATAATATTAAAGTGGCAAGTACTTATGATGAAATGGATAAATATTTCGAACAGTGGGATTATTTAAATTTTTATCTGCGTGACTCTTGTCTTGCTGTTAATGCCGGTGATAATAGGTATGCCCCTAAAATTGATGCCAATGGCACAAAGCGTCCTTTAGGAAAAACGGTTAACACAGGTGCTTATGAGTATAGCTTTATCCAATCCGGTGACCAGATATTGCAATTGCCCGCTGAGAAAACCGACCAGGAAATAAGAAGTAAAAATCAAAAAGCAGACTGGCTTGGTCAGAAATCAATAAGGGTTGGTGGATCAGGGACAAACTTTGATGCTGCTATGATTATTCCTTTTGCTTTGCCTCCTTTGCCGGATGGCTTTATCATTAAGTCTGCAAAATTTAGTGTGAATCTTGAAAAAATTGACAATTCACCCAAAGGCTCAATCAATTTACATGGATTAATACCTCGAAAAATACCGACTGTACTTCAAACAGATTATTACCAGGGTGATGTAATGGGCGATCTGAATGCCAGACCTATACAACCTGATTTTTTAGGTAAAGAAAGAGGTGGTATGGTTCAAACATCTGAAGAAGGTAATAAAGTTTTAGCCAGTTATCTAAACTCTTTATATCAGGCAGGTAGTCAAGGTGGCGATTATGTATTTCTACGCCTTAGTCCAAACAGTAAGGATGTTCAGGATTATCACCGATGGGTATTCAGCAGTGCAAATGCAGACGATTTTGATAAAAGGCCGGTACTGGAAGTTGTACTTGGAAGGATTGAAGATGTAGAAAAAAAGGAAAATATTGTAAAAACGCTTATCGTCCGCCCGGACATTTTGTATGATGGTAATTTTTCAATAAATGCTATAGGCTTTGATCAGAAAGAAATTAACTTTCAGGTTTTAAATCAGCATAATAAAATAGTACATCAGGATATTATAAAAAAGGCTGGTAAGAACATTCATAAATATGAATCAAAGGGACAGATTGAATTAAAAACCGGGAAGTATAATTTGAAAATTAATAATAAACTTCAAAAGTTTATGGTTTGGTAGTAAATAATCAAGGCAATCGGGTTTAAGAATTATAGAATGGTTTTATGATTTATATTAAGACGTTTTGAACTCCTATCGGACATTCAAAACGTCAGGAAAAGACTTCAAAACGTCCGATAGGACTTTTGAACGTCATTTTAAACGCAACCGCCCTTAGTAAATCTTGCTATTACCGTTAAAACATCTAAAAAAGTGTATTAATAATTTAATTACGGTAGTTATGAGTATTAAAATGAATATTAGGACCAAGATGCTCGTTTATGTTTTGATACCCTCTAATGTTATATTTATTATTACCATAGCTTATATTAATATAAAAAACAGAAATTTAGCTTTATTAGAAGCAAATAAAGTATGCCAGGAAACTACCCTAAGAAGTGCAAATTCTATTGAGGCATTATTATCTGCTGATCTTTCTGTTGTCCGTACACTTGCCCAGGCTTTTGCTATATTTGACCAGGTGGAAGAAGAGCAGTGGAAAGATCTTTTTCTGAAAATGATTTATAAAACCTTTGAAAAAAACAAACAATTTGATGAGTTTTCTTTTAGCCTTGAATTAAAATATTTTGATGAAAACCGGGCATCAGATATGGGACGCTATTTTTTACATTTTAGTAGAAATGGGGATGAAATCCCATTCTTTGGAATGGATGTGAATTTAGACAAGTTCAGTGATATATAACTAAATGCAAAAAACATATCGAAAGATATGATTTGGAAACCCTAGCTTAATAAAGATAAAAACTTATTTCTTACAAATATTTCTTCACCCATATATAAAAATAATGAATTTGCCGGATATGTTGTTGGCGATTTCTATTTAAACCGGTTTAATACAATTATTGATAGTATAAAACCCTATGACTCAACGCTGGCAATGTTAATATCTAATGACGGGCTTATTGTCGGGCACAAGGATACGGCAGTTGTAGGTAAACCTATAACAGAATTTGCATCGTACTTTGAGGAACAACTTAATTTATCAGAAAAAATAACAAGTGGTGATGAAATAGGGCAACTGGCAAATTCTGTCCAATCAATGTCTGCTAGGTTAAATGAAATAATTAATAAAATTAACACCGAAGCAATTCATCTTGCTGAATCAAGTAAAAAGGGTGATGATAATGCATCCATGTTAAGCAGAAGCGCTTTAGATCAAGCGGCTTCATTAGAAGAGATTTCAGCGACTATGGAGCAGGCAAATGCGAATATCCAGAATAGTACAAAGAACGCTGAAGAAACAAAAAAAATATCGAAAAAAGCATTTGACGGGATTAATAAAATAAGCACTTCTACCAAAAGCAATATGGCTTCAATACAAAATATTGCGGATAAGGTAACAATAATCACAGAAATTGCCTTTCAAACAAACATTTTAGCTTTAAATGCCTCAGTTGAGGCTGCACGAGCAGGAGAACAAGGTAAAGGTTTTGCCGTTGTTGCAGCAGAGGTGCGAAAACTTGCTGAGAGAAGTAAAAATGCGGCAGGTGAAATAATAGAATTAATCAATACCAATGTTCTGGAAACGAATGAATCTGTTCGTTTAATTGAAGAAATTCTTCCGGATATTGGTAAAACATCAGCACTTATTGAGGAAATTGCTAATTCTGCCTCTGAACAGCAAGAAGGTGTAGATATGGTTAACCAGTCAATTCAACAATTAAATAACCTTACACAAAGAAATTCCCTGTCTGCGGAACAATTAAAAGAAAGGTCTGGGAATCTCCATTCACAGGCAAATGGTTTGAATAAATTAATCGAATATTTTAAGATCTAAGCGGCAAAACAGGACCACATAAGGATCAATCTCAGATAGCGAAACAATATTTTGAAAAATACAATCGTGTGTATATTGTTTTCGAGATATTTAATTAATTTATCCTGCCGTAAGTATCAGGCACATAGCGCTATGGGTTTAACAAAGTATTTTTCAAATAAAAGCCCTGAAGGCCAACTTACGAAAAAAATAATAATTTATTTGGAAATTAAGCCAATCGATTGTATGTTTGTTGTATTATAATTTATGGATAACTATAAAATAACCTGAATCATTATTACGATTTATTTAATAGTAACAACTAAAGAATTAACCAATGAAAAGATCTTTACTACTTTTAGTAATTGCAACACTTATAGCTTTGCCTTTTGGGCAGCTTAAAGCACAGCAATTAATGAATCTGGACCCACCAACAGGGTCAAGGTTTACTGTAACGGACAAAGTTTGGCCGGCAAATCATGGTCAGGCTGATGTATGTCTTTGGCAGGACGATAAACTTTCTGCTTTTACAGTTACAATAGATGATAATCCCGAAGCAGATATTCCAAGCTGGGAAACCCATGCGTCAAACTATGGGTACAATTTTACCTGGTTTGTAATAACCCAGGCAGCTTCCGGTAATGTTTCAGACTGGAGTAATTTTACTGCTTTGAAAAGTGCCGGGCATGCTGTTGAGGGCCATGATGATAGAAACTGGGCCAATAATATAACAACCCAGACTACTTATTTAAATAGTGTTTATACAAATGATGCGGCCTATACAGATATTATTACACTAAGTCCGAATTTTGTCATGTATGAAGGCGCCAGTGCCGGCATGACCTATTCTGTAGATGCTGCATATCCAACTGTTACTTTATCAGGTGTTCCCTCATTTGGAACTGCTACTGAAAACGGGTTAACCGGCTCTATAGATTTTGCGCCTACTACTGATGATCAGGGTGTATATTATATTTCTGTAATTGCCAGTGACGGAACCAATGAAATAAGAAAAGATTTCCGTTTAGGTGTAAACACTACAGAACTAGAATATTATAACAGGCTTTTGGCCACAAAAAACGATATTGACGGGCAAATATCAGCCGATATATGCCGTACTTATGCCTACCCTTATGGTGAAGGAGAAGAAGCAGAAGCAAGGAAACTTTATACTGCAATGCGTGGGACAAACGGTATTTTAAACCAGGCTAGTGAAATAAACTATTTGAACGTTAACAGTGTTACAAGTTCTGCTCCTACAGGAAACCCGGCTAATTACATTGATCCTTTAATGGATGAAACATCAACACTTTGGGGTGTTAACTACTATCGTGGTTGGGGAAGTACGCATTTTCATTCCATTGGTTCTCAAAATGTAGTTGGTTTGTTGGATTATATACAGGCAAGGGATATTTGGGTTGGCACTTTTCCCGAGGTTGCTGCTTATGGGCAGTCAAGGGACTCTCACACACTTAATGTAACAAGCGTTACCGAAAGTGAAGTCCAGTTTGACCTGACAGACCAAATGAACGACACCTATTTCGATTTTCCTTTAACAGTGAAAATCAGGGTAAATAATACATGGACAGCAGTGAGTGCAACACAAAACGGAAGCGCTGTTGATGCTCAGCTTATTACAGAAGGTACGGACAACTATGTATTGGTAAAAGCAGTACCTGATGTTGGAACAACAACGGTTACAGGGACAATAACTGCCGGAACTAATAATGCACCGGTTTTGGCTGCAATTGGTAACCAAACAGTTACTGAAGCAGAAACCCTTAATGTAAACATAACAGCAACTGATGCTGATGCAACGGATGTACTAACAATTTCTGCAACAAACCTTCCTTCATTTGCTACATTAACTGATAATGGAGATGGAACAGCAACATTAAGCATAGCTCCAAATTCTGGCGATGCCGGAACTTATAATAATATCTCAGTTTCTGTCAACGATGGAACTGATTCGCATAGTGAAGGTATTGTAATTACCGTAAATGAAGGGAATGGAGTTGTTATTCTTTCATCGGCAGCTGACGGGATGGTTAACGATGCTTCACTTTCAACAGTAAACAATCCATATACAGCTGATGTGACTTATGATACAGGAGTTGGTATGAAGCTAGGTCAATCGGATAATGGAGGAGGAAATGTTGTGATAAGTAATATCCTTGTTTTCGAATTACCAGAAAGGCCAGCCGGAGAAGTTGTGTTAGAAGGAGATGTAACAGTTGATATAAACTGGAAAAGACAATGGGTGACCGGTTCTTTTGATCTATATGGTTTACCTTATTCATCATCAAGTGCAATTTCTGCAGATATGCATTACAATGGAGCATTTTTAGCAGATCAAAGTGGCAATACCGGTTTGCAGGATGCCTTTTGGGCAGCCCCTGCAGGTGGAGCGATTACAAGTCCGGGTGCAATATCTTCATCAGCAGATGCCTCAGCTCTGATAGCTGCCTATATTAATGCTCAGTATGATGCCGGGGCAGTAGCCGGTGATTTTGTATTTATAAGAATATCTCCAGCGGAAGATTATGTAGAAAACGGAAACTTTATTTTTACAAGCTCAGGGGATAGTGGTGACGATGCCATTAAACCTAAACTAGCTATCACTTTTGGTGAACCTGTTACAAATACAGATGTTGTTATTCTTTCATCGGCAGCTGACGGGATGGTTAACGATGCTTCACTTTCAACAGTAAACAATCCATATACAGCTGATGTGACTTATGATACAGGAGTTGGTATGAAGCTAGGTCAATCGGATAATGGAGGAGGAAATGTTGTGATAAGTAATATCCTTGTTTTCGAATTACCAGAAAGGCCAGCCGGAGAAGTTGTGTTAGAAGGAGATGTAACAGTTGATATAAACTGGAAAAGACAATGGGTGACCGGTTCTTTTGATCTATATGGTTTACCTTATTCATCATCAAGTGCAATTTCTGCAGATATGCATTACAATGGAGCATTTTTAGCAGATCAAAGTGGCAATACCGGTTTGCAGGATGCCTTTTGGGCAGCCCCTGCAGGTGGAGCGATTACAAGTCCGGGTGCAATATCTTCATCAGCAGATGCCTCAGCTCTGATAGCTGCCTATATTAATGCTCAGTATGATGCCGGGGCAGTAGCCGGTGATTTTGTATTTATAAGAATATCTCCAGCGGAAGATTATGTAGAAAACGGAAACTTTATTTTTACAAGCTCAGGGGATAGTGGTGACGATGCCATTAAACCAAAGCTATCAATCACTTTTGGTGAGTCAGGTACAAGTAGTGTTCCCGTATTAGCCCCAATAGGCGACCAGACTGCTACAGAGGGTGTAGCCAAATCCGTTGCAGTTTCAGCGGTAGATACTGATGGTGATGCATTAAGCTTTTCAATATCGGGTAACCCAACAGGCGTTACTTTAACAGATAATAATGATGGCACAGCTTCCATTGAAATTAGTGATGCTGTTGCTGTTGGCACTCATAACGATATTGTAATAACAGTAAGTGACGGTACAGGTACTGATACAGAAACAATTAGCATAACGGTTAATGCTTCAAATACTGCACCTGTTCTTGAAACAATCGGTGACCAAACTACAACCGAAGTAGCAACGGCTAATATTAGCATTTTAGCTACTGATCCGGAAGGTGATGCCCTGGTATTTACGGCTAATAATTTACCAACATTTGCCACATTAACAGATAATGGTGATGGAACTGCTAATTTAGTACTTGAGCCTGTGTTTGGTCATGCAGGCACATATCCTGATGTTGTTATTATAGTAAGTGATGGTACATTTACCGACTCAGACACAATCAGCATTACTGTAAATCCTGCTGCGGCCAATAAAGTACCTGTTCTTGTTACGGTTGGTAATCAGACAGTAAACGAGGGAGAAACAAAGAATGTTAATATTTATGCAACGGATATAGACGGTGATGACCTGACAATAAGTGCAAGCAACTTACCAGTATTTGCAACATTAACAGACAATGGTAATGGCACCGCTGTATTAGCATTAACCCCTCAATCTGGTGATAAAGGAACTTACAATGAAGTTGTTATAACTGTTAATGATGGGGAAGATACTGATGAAGAAACCATTTCAATTACCGTTGATGTGAATACAGGTATTGAGGTGATTACAACTAATAAAGTTCAGGTTTATCCTAATCCAGCCCAGAGTGGTCAATTTTCAATTGCTCTTGATGGATTTGAAGGAAAAACGGATATTAGTATTCTGAACCTGCAAGGGAAGGTGCTTATAAAAAAGCAAATTTTTGGTGCTGAGAAAGTTTATAAGCCTGTTATAAATTTGGTACATGGTCCTTATATTATCAGGATTGAAAATAGTGGAAATACAGTTTACAAAAAATTAATTGTAGAATAAAAATTGGTATGTTAGTTTAGGTTAAAACTGCTAAGGTTCAGGGATGTAAAGAATGTTTTTATAAGGTATGAAAATTTACTTCCTTGTTCCCTTGCGGTTTTTTTTGTAATATCAGAATTTTCTGAGCTAAAATACATTTGAAACATCACACTGATTATTAATACAATGTATTGAAAATCTATTTTTAACACATTTCAATATAGATGAAGAAAAGCTTTCTTTTTATTGTGAACATTTTGTTCATTTTGGGGACTGTATCAAATATGGGAGCAACCAATTATTATAGTGATCCGGTTAACGGTAACATGAGCAATGACGGGTCTGAAGGGAATCCCTGGGCAGGATTGCAGGATATATTTGTTGCAGGTAAAGTTTTTAATGCCGGGGATACTATTTTTCTTCTTTCCGGGGCACATGGTGAACCTTACATTTCAGGAACCCACTCTGATTATGTCACTATTAAAGCTGCCATAGATGAAAATCCAAAATTGGCTTCTGTTCAAATGGGGAATGGTTCTTATTGGGCTTTTGACGGAATAAACTTTACCTCAGATGGTTCTGGAGGAAACTTTACCCGAAATTATATGTTTATAGCGAATACGGATGTCTCTTATTTGAAAGTTGAAAACTGTAATTTTTATTCTGCTGAAAATTCTGATACATGGACAAAAGCAGACTGGTATGCTAATGCTGTTAATGCATGCGAATTTAGAGGCGGCAACATAATTTTTCAAAATAATATTGTTAAAAATGTTTATCATGCCGTAAGCTTTTGGGGCGATTATTCCGATGTAAAAAATAATGTGATTGAAAATTTCGGAGCGGATGCTATTCGTGCACTTTCAAGCAATTCTGTTTATGAAAATAATACAATAAAAAATGCTTACATTGAAGATTACAACGTCAATCACGATGACGCAATTCAGATGTACGATGCTGATAATGTAGCAGCCGGAATTATTGAAAATGTCATTATCAGGAATAATATTATCAATTTCTTTGAAAAACCTGTTACACAGGCAATGTTTGATGATAATCTTGTAGGCTATTCTATGCAGGGAATTTTTATTACAGATGGGCATGCTGAAAATGTAATTGTTGAGAACAACCTTGTAGTATCAGATACTTATCATGGCATAACTTTAATTGGCGCTGTTGATTGCAGGGTGCAAAACAATACGGTACTAAAAACATCTACATCAGTAAACCCCACCGCAGATGCTATTCCATGGATTCAATTAACTGATGATAAACAGGGCAATGAAAGCATAAATAATGTAATACGGAATAACCTCACCACTAAGCTAACACCCTGGACTTATCCTGATGCACAAAACACAACAGAAAATAATATTGAAATTACTACTATCAACTATATAAACTATTTTATTGATGCAGGTAATTTTAACTTTCAACTAAAAGAACCTAGCCCGGCAATTGATGCCGGTGTAAATACGGATCTTACATCCATAGACCTGGCAGGGAATCAAAGATTGTCTGGTTATTTGGTAGATTGTGGTGCTTATGAGTATCAGTATAGTATTGCCAATAATGCACCTGTTCTTACTGCCATTGGTAACCAAACCACTACAGAAGTGGCATCAGATAATATCAGTATTTCTGCAACTGATGCCGATGGAGATGCGCTTACGTTTTCGGCAACTAATCTTCCCTCTTTTGCTACTTTAACTGATAATGATGATGGAACGGCTGATATAGCACTTGCAGCTCAAATTGGCGATGCTGGAAGCTATACAGACATAGTTGTCACGGTAAGTGATGGAACAGATACAGATACAGAAACAATTAGCATAACTGTAAACCCTGCTGGTGGAAATAGTGCACCTGTATTAGATGCAATAGGTGACCAAACACTTACCGAAGGTGAAATAGTAGATGTAAATGTTTCGGCATCCGATATTGATGGGGAAGCACTTATATTTACAGCCGCAAACTTACCATCTTTTGCCACATTAACAGATAATGGTAATGGAACAGCGATACTGCGTTTAGTGCCGAAGTCAGGTGATTATGGTAATTATACGAATATTCGGATTACAGTTTCTGATGGAGTTAATGAAGATACTGAAACTTTTGATATTGTAGTATCGCAAAGTACCGGTATCGAGTCCATTAAGGATAGTAAGATACATATTTATCCTAACCCGGCTATCGAGGGTGATTTTAATATAAAATTACAGGAAAGAGGTGTAAATTCCCATCTTAAGATTTATTCAGTTAAAGGTGCTTTAGTTTACAGCAAAAAATTGAATAACAAAATCGAATTTATTAATGCAAATTTGAAAGCAGATATATATATTGTGCAAATATATTCAAATGGAAATATATACTATAAAAAATTAATAGTTAACTAAACATTAATTAAACATCAAATGAAGAAAATTCAGGTTGTATTAATATTTCTTTTGGTCAATTCAGGAATTTCTGCTCAATTATATCGTCCGAAAAAGGTTGTTGTGCCTGATACGGTTTTTAGTGTTGAGTTTTTGAATCATTCTCTGGGGCAATATTCTGATAAACAAATAAATAAGAATTTCGTGAATGTTAAATGGTCGTTGACCAAAGGCAGGTCAGAAATTGTTGAAGATGATAAATTTGACAAGGTGTTACGTGTAAAATATCCTGAAAGTGCAGTTGGCCCTGAAATGGGAGGCATTCAATTTGTTCGGCCTTTGCCTGCAAATAATGAGTATTACCTCGATTATTATTTGAAAGCAGAAAAAGGCTTTGATTTTGTAAAAGGAGGAAAATTACCGGGCTTAACAAGTGGCGGCGATAAATTTACAGGTGGTCATCATCCGGAACATGGCGAGGGCTGGAGTGCCCGTTATATGTGGGTGCAAGACGGCGGACTGATCGTTTATCTCTACTATGTGGATATGAAATCAAAATACGGCGATCACTTAGTTTTGAAAAAGGCAAAACTAATTCCCGGTAAATGGCATAGAATAACACAGCATATTGTTTTAAATTCGGATAATAAACGAAATGGTATTGTACAGGTTTGGTTTGATGAAAAAAAAGTGGTTGATGAAAGAAACCTCAGGTTAAGATTGGATGATAAAGGTAAAATAGACGCTTTTTATTTTTCAACTTTTCATGGAGGGGCAACGCCGGATTGGGCACCAAATAACGATAGCTTTTTTAGATTTGATAAAATTACCGTGAGCAAAGTTGCACCCGGTTTTATTTCTGAATAAAAGATGTCCTGCCACTTAAAGTGGTGGTATGGCTAAAGTATAGATTATGAGAATTTTATTTTTAATATTGCCTTTTCTATTTCCGGCTTTGGCAGGAATATCGCAAAACAATCCCAAACAAAAACTTAGAAAAAATATGATTTCACCCGAAACGTCAGTTACTAAAAACCATTCAGGCAAAGACTTTGATATGCTTAAGCATGCATGGAAAGCTCAATGGATTACCCACCCGAGTGAATCGACTCTGGATTATGGTGTTTTCCTTTTTCGCCACGTTTTTTATCTTAAAAAGAAAGCAGATAAATTTATTGTCTTTGTTTCTGCCGATAATCGCTACAGACTTTATGTAAATGGAGAAAATGTTTGCTCAGGCCCGTCTGTTGGTGACTTAACTCATCAAAGGTATGAAACAATTGATATTGCCGATAAACTGAAAGAAGGTAAAAACATAATAGCTGCTGAAGTCGTAAATTTTGGAGAATACAGGAACGTTTCACAACAGTCTTTCCAAACAGCTTTTATATTACAGGGAGACAGGGCACTGGATATTGATATCAATACAGGTAGTGCCGACTGGAAAATTATAAAGAATAATGCTTTTTCGCCAATTCATATTACGAGCGAAATGCTAAATGCGTATTATGCTGCAGGTCCATGTGATAGGGTTGATGCCTCAAAATATCCCTGGGGATGGAATGAATTAAATTATAACGATCAAAACTGGCTTAAACCTAAAAGCGCTGCCACAGAATTTGCTGTTGGGCGTGGCTTCCTTTACGGTGCTGCCTGGTTTCTTGTGCCAAGGACTATTCCTTTTATGGAAGAAAGGGCAGAGCCTTTTACAAAAATTGCCCGTGTGAGCGGAATTGAAAATAATGATGCTTTTTTGAAAGGCGAACAGTCATTAACTATTCCTGCTAATTCAAAAACTAAAATTTTAATAGATCAAACATATCATACTACTGGTTTTCCTGAACTTAACTACAGCAAAGGAAAAGGCAGTAAAATAAAAATTACTTATGCTGAAGCGTTGACAAAAGATATTAGCACTGATGAAAATGTTACCGATGGCAATTTACTGCATGTAGATTTAAAAGGAAACCGCAATGAAATTGAAGGGAAGTCTATATTTGGTTATTACGACCTTGTTTTACCAGATGGTGGGGGGAACCGTTTATTTAAACCACTTTCAAGAAGG
>JBDLJL010000054.1:0-30690 GCA_039714415.1 Bacteroidota bacterium | reverse complement strand
CCAAAGGCTTATTTATCATTCCAATAACCCTTTTAATTGCCTGAAGATAGTTTATATTTTCAACACCTTCTAATTCAACATCTTTAAGTGTTTTTTTAATATCTTCAGTTTCGGTAGATTCAGAATTAATTGTAACCACCTTTGCACCATTAATTAAAACATTTCCAACTTCGCAAATAGTATCGTTAACCATGTAGCCAAAACGGTGTTTGTGTACTTTTACAGCTTGCAGGTTTTGATCTGCATCAACCATTGCAAGGAATTCTTCCATAGTATAAGTATCTTTGTCAAAATTTGGTGTTTCAACCTGAAATGCAGGCCAAACCTCATCTTTTAATACTTTAGCTGCAATAGGGAATTCACCTTTCATTAAAGGATTCCACTGCTCTAAACCATCAACTGTTTGGATGTAGGTTTTAATGTCCATTTTGCCATCCCTGATTTTGGTATTATTTACATCGTTTGTCCTTGATAAAATGTAAATTTCATCAGAATGACGTTCCCATACTTTTTTTGGAACAGGTACTGATAATCTTGCCATTAATTTTTCAGCATTTTCAAAATTTTGTCCGAATGAACGAAATTCAAAACGCGGTTTTGAGATTTCACCAATTTTCATTTCTTGTTTTGCCATGTCTTTTATTTTTTTTGTTAGTTTCTTATTTTTTGTGCTTATGTTGTATGGTTTTTTATTTGTTATTGAATCAGTTATTACGCTTCTCTGTCATTAGTCATTGATTGTTTTGTTGTCAAGAGTCAGATAACTAGCAAGCTACCTGTCTTTACATTTTTGCATCCTCACATCTAATATTGAGGTTTTTTATAAACATATAGTTTTGATTCAGCGTCACTCACTATAAATATTTTGTCATTTGTTATTGCTATTCCTTCTGCCTGAGTAACATTAACAGTGTGCTTTTCTATCAATACACCCATTAGGGTACATCTATTTAATGTTTTATTTTGATCGCTTAATATCCATAAATTATTCGTTGAAATATCATAGAAGATACCGGAATAATCGGAAGCAAAATTCAATTCGTATTCAGCTATAATTGAAAAGTCAGCCCTTAATCGAATCAATTTTCCTGGATCTTTTTCGTTCAATATAAAAGTTGATCCGTCATTTTCTTTATAAGCAACCCCTTCAATTCCACTGTTGGCACTATTATTTTCATAATTGATATAATGTCTTGAAATATTACCCGTGCTTATATCATATTCTACAATTTGCCTTGTTCTTTCCTCTGCCAAAAGAAGTTTACTCCCAGTAAAGTTTGTCACTCCTTCCAGATCATCACCACCATAATGGTAAGTTTTAAGTAAGACGCCTTCAGTCGAAAGTTTGTAAATATTGCCAGTATTATCACTAACCGAATATAAAACTGTGCCCGTTTTGTCGATTGCAAGACCTGATGGTTCTAAAACACTAATGTTATGAGTTGCTAAAAGTTCTAATGAATCTTCAGGGACAATATCATTTTTGGTGTCATCGCTGCATGATGTAAATAAAATTATCACCAAAAAGAAAAAGTGTAGAAAAAATTTAAGTCGTAGCATTCTTTTTTTGCTTGGGGTATAAAACCCTGTGCTTATTATTTAATTTAAATAAAGAGCCCGCACATATACAGGCTCTTTATTAGCTAATTATTTATCAGTCAATTGACTAGTTTTTTGTTATAACATGCCATGTTGTTGGATCATCTTTTATATCACCATCAAATTCTTCGGCAGTCTTTCCAAATGTATAATAGAATTTAGTTTCGTCAGCAGTATTGTCTCTTGCTCTCATATACCAAGATATTTTATCACCAGCTGTTAAACCTGCTGTTGGAATGGCAAAATTGTACATATTGTCTGCTGTTGGCAGGGCCCCTTCCCATGTAATTTTATTTCTATTAGCATCTTCATAACCAGTTGGATCTGCGGTAAATGCAGCTTCATCAAAGTTAATATAATAATATAACCTAATTTCTGAGAGACCATTATCATTTTCAACTTTAATATCGTATGTTAAATCAGCACCAGTTTCATTTACAATTGAAAGTTCCGAGAATCCGTTTACAGGAATCTCAGGAATTGAACCAACTGTTACTATTGGCCATGTAGTACCAAGGTCGTGATTAAAGTCACTTGTAACATTACCATCTACATCAGAAGTTTCCATTGGATAGTAAGTCTTTGTACCATCAATATACTCTACCCTTAAATAATATCTTAATTCTGTATCTTTTGTCAGACCGTTAATAGTTGCTTTATATATACCATCATTAATTTCCGGTACGTTCTTAATTGAATGCTTGTCGTCAAATCCGTTAGCCTCATCCTGGGTTTCTCCTGGTAATAAATAATACAATCTTACTTCATCCACCTGATCAGCATAATAAACCATGGCTGTGAAAGAGAAATCATAACTATTAATTGCAGGATCAGGTAGTATTTCAGATAATGTTAATTCTTCAAATCCACCTACTACAGTATACTCACCAGGAGTTTCTATTCCACCTTCAGGATAAACAGTTTTTAAGCCTGTATTATCAGCAGCTATTACATAGTACTTAACAACACTACCTACCAACGCTTTTGGTACAGATGTTCTGTATTTGCCGTCAACAAGTGCCATATCAAGAGTTGCAATTCCATCATCATCCATAAATACAAGTTTTACAGACGAAATACCATCAGCATCCGATGCATTTACGCTATAAACATCGTCAAACTCCGTTAAATCTGAAGCATCTAAAATTGGAGCTAAGTTTTCAACATCACCGTTCATTGCATTTTCAGTTGGTGAAGAAATAATCCATACTTCTCCTCCGTCAACTTCTCTTGCATAAGTAAGTCCGGCATCTGCACTCATACTTGGGACATAAATCTTATCTATAAGCGTACCGGCTGCATCAGCAAAAGATACCCACTCTCCGCTTGAACTTACTCCACCAAAATCCCATGTATCTTCATCAAAAACTATATACCCTCCTGCTTCAACAGTAGTTCCGGCAGGAATAGCCCAGCCATTTTCAGGGTTTTCTGCATCATTCAGCTTATAACCACCAAGGTCTACAGCTTCTGATCCACCATTGTAAATTTCAATCCAATCAACACCGTCTCCAACGTTGTTTGACATTACTTCATTAATCACTACTGATGCCTCACCTCCAATCGGATCTTGAGGTTCAATAAGGTCTTTGTCTTCAAGGCAACTTGTTAGTCCCAAAAAGAAAATTAAAATATAAACTATTTTTTTCATTTTTATATGTTTTATATCGTTATTAAATATTTTAATATTATTATTAGAAATCAATTTCTACCCTTAATCCCATCATGTGGAATTTTTCGCCTGCTTCACCCTCAGCTACGTCCATACCTGTTACATCCCTGTATAGTACACCGGCATCATCTCTATAGATATAAAGTTTGCCTTTACCGTTTGCATAGCGGTCATGGTTTAAGTACGAGTAATTAACCATTAATCTAACATTTGGGTTTGGTCGCCAGGTTAAACCTGCAGTATAAGCTTCAGCTGCTCCACCGGTAACTTCAGCTTCTATGTCATTGGCATTCATATAATCGTATCTTACTGCAAACTCTAAAGCACCCCAGTCATTATTAATTTTTGGACGTGTAAATTCACCTTCAGATTGATTATAAGTATAGTGGGAACCAAAAAGATAAACTCCTGCTTGTACATAAAAACCACCTAAATTAACTGCATCTAGGTCGTTCATCCTGTTAACAGTAGTAGTTATATATTGTCCCTGGAACATAAAGTTCTTATACATACCTGCTAATTCCACATTTGCTAATACAGTGTTTTCAACGTCGCTAATGTCATCAGTATCTAAATATTTTTTCCTGTTGATTGCAGAGTAAGAGCGTGTGCTATATCTGTAGCTATTAGGTACTTCAAGATGAGTCTTAGGTGTCCTGTATGAACCAGCGGCACCAATATGCAACATCATATCATTTTTTAAGATTGGATTCACTACAAGTTTACCTGTTAAAGAATATCCCTCATCAATTCCATAATCCTTATTGTTATCTTTTGTATACATAACTTCTTCAGCATCACCAACTGTGTTAAAGAAAACACCACCTACGGTCATCCATTTACCACCAACATATGATCCGGAAACACCAATATGCCTTGATGGGGTCATTTTACTAATTAAAGATCTTTCCATGAAAGTAACATACCTTGAGGTAGTAGTGGTTTCCATTGATAAAGGTTCTTTATAATGACCACCTTTGACAAATGCATTACCAAAATCATATAAAATATATGCATCTTTTAGTTCTACAGCGGAGCTTTCAAAGTCCAAATCCACTTCACCATACCAATTTTTCCATAGTATAGTCTTAACAGCAAACCGGGCACGGCGAATTCCTACACCATTTCCAGTAGGGTTGTACGTGTCATGGCTATACGTGTTAGCATCTAATTGTACGCGGGCGTCATACCATGTTTTGAATTTTTTGTCATCTGATTCAAATGTCAGGATACCATCCCTTGATTCAGCAGAAAGTTTGTAACGTTTTACAATCTGACCATAAGCATCAGTTGTTACGCTATCTGTTTGTGCAAATCCAATTGCACTAAAAAGAAATGATGCAAAAATACTTGCTATCATTATCCTTTTTATTCTTGCAAATTTTTCCATAATAATTGGTTATTAAACATAAATTAATTAATACTAGATTTTAGAAATATAATCGTTTAAGTTCTGAGAACTTGGAACGTTCAATTTTTTTCGCAGGCGGTACCTGTTCATTTCCACACTTTTTGGTGAAATGTTTAAGATAGAAGCAATTGCTTTTGAAGAAAAATTTAACCTTACTAAAGCGCATAGTCTTCTTTCATTTTGTGTTATACCATGGTGAACCTGGTTTAAACGGGTGAAGAACTCGCGATTTTCTTCTTCTACATGAATATTAAAAGTTTCTTTGTCTTTATCGGTATTTAGGTTTTGGTTAACATAATTTGATAAATCTTTTATCAATTGTTTTCGTGTATCACTATCGGTTTCATTTTTGACTTTGTCGATTTTTTCTTTCAGTTTTTGGAATACAGTATCTTTTTGGATGACATGTAAGGCAAAATTTACTAATTCCCTGTTTTTGAATTTTAGCTCGTTTTGTAAATGCTGTTTTTTCAAATTTACATTTTTAAGTTCTGACTGAATCAGTTCCTGTTCTGCTTTTTGAAATTCTTCTCGTTTTTTTATAATTTCTTTGTTTCTGTTTTCATTATATTTACTTCCGGTAAATATATACCAAATAATTAACAATGTAATTATAGCGAGAAGAAGAAATGTTAATTTTTTCCAAAAATATGAGTTGTCGCCCGATCTATCTTCATTCGCATTCCAATTCGTTATGTTAACTGAGTCGGTATTTTGTTTGTGATCTCTTGTTTTTAAAGAATCATTATTTGTACGTTCAGTTTTATTTTCATTATCTGATATAAATTGAGTGTCTAATTCAAATGCATCCTTTATGACCGATGAGTCTTGTTCAATTTTATATGAATTGTTTGTATCTATTTCAGTATGGTTTTTCGTAAATGGGTTTATAAGTTCACTATCCTGGGTAACTTTCAGTTTAAATACATTATTAATAAAAAATAGAGCAAAAAATGCCATCAACCCAGCCAAAATTGGTGTAGTAACCCAGCCAATTGAAATTTCGCCAAGAACACTGAATTTTATTCCCCGGCCACCTTTTAATAGGCCAATACCTATAATTGAACCAACAATAACCTGGGAACTCGAAACCGGAACCAACGGGATAGGTGGCAAGCCAAAACTTGCAACAAAATCAGATAATGATTGTGATGAGAAAATAAATAGTACTATTGAATGTGATAATACTACAACAAGCGCTGCTTCCGATGAAAGTTGGACAATATTATTACCAACCCTTTCCATTATTTTTTTGGAATAGGTAAAAATTCCAATAGCGATAGCAATACCTCCTAATAAAAATAATTGCTGGATTCCGCTAAGTGTGAAAAAAAATAAATCCAAATCTGTTGTTGGAGCTGCTGAAACAAAGACTCCCATCACATTTGCTATATTGTTGGCACCTAAGCTATAAGAACCAAAAGCCCCAACAACCAGCAAGGCTAATCTTAAAAATGCATCTAATTTTAAAAGGTGGGGTTTTCTTCTTTTTAAAATGAATTTGAATAGTTGGTATAGAATTACAGCGAAAATGGCTCCCAAAATCGGACCGGCAACCCAGGTCATTAGAATTTTTGATAAAGAGTTTATATTTGTAGAGTTACCTGTATAAAAGTTCCATCCGATAATGCCACCAACAATTGCTTGTGTAGTTGAAACCGGAAGCTTAAACTTAGTCATGTAAAAAACAGTAATTGCTGCCGATAGAGCTACGGTAAATGAGCCGGCAAGCGCATCAACTTTTCCTAAGGAACCAAGCGTGTGTGTACCACCAGCACCTTGAACCACAGCGCCAATAATAACAAATATTCCGGCAATAATAGCTGCCTTTTTAAAGCTGACCATTTTTGTTCCCACGGCAGAACCAAAAACATTAGCCGCATCATTAGCACCTAATGACCATCCCAAAAATAAACCACTGGATAAAAAGAAAAATATCATAAACTTCGTTTTATTGCCATTATTGCTAATAAATCAGCAACTACCTGGGCTGCATCTGATAAGTGCTCAATGTGAAGCGCAAAATACCTGAGATGTATTTTTTCACTTAAATTTAGCTCATCTAACTCCTTGAATAGACGTCTTTTTATATTATCTGCCAGCTTATCAGATTCTTTCTCATAATAATAAACTCGGTGTAACTTATCTTTTACTGCACTAACATCGTTAAAATACGCACGTACAGCAGGTATTAATGATTCTACAGAAAGAACAGCAGCATCTGTTAACTTTGAAAAATCATTATTTAACTCAATTGGGATTTTAGGTCCTTCAACATCAAATTGTAAAATGTTTTCTTTAGCAGTATCAATTATATCATCTAGCTTTTCAAGCAAAACCATAACATCACCTCTAAATTGGGGTAAAAGTGAGTAAATGTACAAATCATTCTCAATTTGCTTTCTTATATTGTCTGCATGTGATTCCAATTTTAAAATAGTTTCAATATTTACAGAAAACTCTTGTTCCTCTTTATTTAAGTAGTTATTAACTCCTTGTTTAAATACAAGAGCTCCCTGATCAATTGCATCTAAAAATTCATTTATTGATGAAATTACTGTATCTGCTGTTTTAAATAATATACCCATGGTTGTTTATGAATAAAATTTGCACAAATATATATACTACAACAATGGTTGTCAAGCCCCTCGGTAGTATCTGGTAATTAATGTTGATTTAAAGTAGAGGTGATAAAATTGTGAAAAGACTGAATAAGAGACTGATAGGGTGTAAGAAGAGGGTGTGATTGCTCTTTTAATTTACCGGAAGTTAGTAAATGTAGTGTTGAATTAGGGGTGTGTGGTGCTTAAAAGCAAAAAAATAAAACTGCTATTAACTTCTGTTAGGGTAGTACTTTAAGCCTTAATCTTCTTAGAATTGTGAAAAACTGTGTTAACCAGCAGAAAAGGACAAAACTATCTCATTACTTTATATAGTCTGAGTATAGAGTGTGTCGAAAGATATGTGATATAGTAATTCTGAGTGTCATGTGAAGATGCGGGTAAGTAGCTGTAAATAAATAACCTTGCCTCTTTAGGGCGAAGGTATGTAGATAAATTTCTTTAGCTCTTGCAATCACTCTTCCACCGGGTTAAAATCCGGCGTTATTGATTATCTACTAATTAGAACTTCTGTAAAATAATTGCTTATATAGAAATGTTAATAGTATAACTAAGTTAGGAGCTACGGATTTTGTTGGTAATTATATTATACATTGCCATTTTAAAATACTTAATATCTGTGGAAATTGGGTTTTTATTCTTTTCTTGCAAATATTGTCTTTCCGCTTCAATTGATGCCATTACACCCTGTTTTAGTAATGAGACATATGGTGGGATACAACCAGGTTTATATTTACTCCTCATTTCTATTACATCATCCGGGTATTCCTGAAGCATTCTTTTACTTAAAGGTCTTATACCAACAAGTTTCATTTCTCCTTTTAGTACATTAATCAATTGAGGGAATTCATCTAGCCAGTATTTTCGCATAAATTTACCCCATTTCGTTAATCTAAAATCATCAGATGGTTTACCAATAGCAGAAAACCCATTAAGCTTTAATACATAATCTTGTAAATATTCAGAGTAGGGGTGCATAGTCCTGAATTTATAAACATAGATTATTTCACCACCTTTTCCAATACGTGGCATTTTATATATTGGACCATATGAAGGGGTAGGATTATATTCAGGGGTCTTTGTTTTCATTACTACAAAGTAGGTGAGGTTATTGATCTCTGTAAATTCAATAATTTCGAAACCACAGCTAACTAATCTTCCTAACACTTCAGCTTTTGAAATAGTTCTTTTAATACCACTGGTAATATTAAAATAGAGGTTTTTAAAACTTGATAGTCGGGGCGCTATTCTATTTAGGGAGAAATCCGTCATTATTACAATTTGTCTGATAAAAGCCGGGAACTTTCTCCCAATACGATTATATCTCTGGCGACTTGTTTCAACACAACCCATGAACATACCTGCATCCGGAAGTTTTTGGTTGGCTGCTTCAAAAAATTTATTGATATATCGCATATCATTAACTTTTTTTAAGTTAATGATCGTTCTTAAACCGGATGGTAAATTTTCAACATTGAATGGAGTTGTTGTAGAAATAAGAGAAACATTTTGATCATTAACATTAACATGTTCTGAAAAATAGTTAAATACATTTTTACCAGACTCTCTTGTTATCAAAATTGATCTGGTCAGTTCTTTCATTAATGTTGTTGGACAATGTATTTGTTTAGATTCAGTAGTTATTATATTTAGTGGATTAGGTTCAACTATAATCTGTTTTTTATGTTCGACTATTTTCCCGTTTGAATTGAATTTTTGGAGTGGAGAATAAATTACATTAAAAACTACTATTTCAATAAGATAACTTAAAAAAGAAGTTCCAAAAACAATCAACCTGGAATATACCGTCAATTTTAATGCAAATAACAAAATAGTTACAATAGAAATAACAATGAAGTTTATAATACTTATAGTAATATTCATATGAAATGCTTTTTTAAAGCTTAGCAAATTATATTTGCCCATAATGTGAGATACAGCTACCCAAATAATTATAAAAACAATAAACGGGGAAATATGTCTGGGAATAACTGTACTTACTGTCGCTGGTTTGTACCAGGCTAAAATAAGAAATGAGAAACTAACGATTATTATATCGAAAAGAATAACAAAAAAAGCATTATTTCTATAAATAAAACTTTTCAAATTCATTGGATTTGATTTCTTAGCTTGGTGTACTTGTTCAATTGTAATATTCCGCAATTTCATAATTTTACAATCTAAATCAAAATTTGTTTGATAAATGTGTTTAATGAAGTTATGAATAAGAGTATTTCGAACATTTGATTTTAAGTTATCCTATATTTGGTGACAAATATCGTAGTGTTAATATTTTTTTCAAGCAATTTTTTCAATGTTTAACTTTTTTCCCGGAAGCATTTACTTTCACTTGTTGTTCAAAAAGAATTTGCTGTGGAATTTTAATTGGACTAAGGAATTGTTTACAATGTTCCAATATTTTCTCTTTTAAACTATTTGCATCTTTTATGTTATTTACAACTATTGTAGCTTTAATTTTTTCTCCTAATATTTCATCAAAAACACCTTCAATAGTGCAATCAATAACATCCTTAAAATTTACAATTACCTCTTCTATTTCTTTAGGACTAACCCTTTCGCCTCCTACTTTTATTATTTCTTTCTTTCTTGCTGTAATGTAATAGAATCCATCTTTATCTTTTTTAGCCAGATCGCCTGTATATAATTTACCATTTTTTAATGTTTTATTTGTCAAATCAGGATCATTATAATATCCTTTCATAATATTGTCACCACTGGCTACAATTTCGCCAACTTCCCCTTCTGGAACTTCTTTTCCTTCTTCTGAAAACAATTCCAAGGTAACATCAGGAATAGCTTTCCCGAGAGAACCAAGTTTTTCTGGTAAGAATTCAGGTGATAGATATGAAAGCCTTGCTGTTGCTTCAGTTTGTCCATACATAACCCAAAATTTAATGTCAGGAAATGTTTCGGTGAACTCGCTTATAAAGGCTGAATGCAATTTTCCACCTGCCTGGGTAACATACCTTAAATCAGGAAAATGAGTCTTTTTAAAAGTGTCAGATTTTCTTAAAAGTATTTGAAAATGACTGGGAACTCCTGAAAAACCAGTGCATTTGTATTTTTTTAAATTATTGATTACCGTACCAATAAACATAAAAGTATTATTAAATGCAATAGCACCACCAACTTTTAAATGTGTATGTAATAAAGAAAGTCCGTAACAATAATAAAATGGTAAAAAAACCAATACTTTGTCATTTTTGGTAAGCTGAAGGTACTTAACAATTGATCTTGTATTGGCAATTAAATTTTTATGGCTAAGCATTACCCCTTTTGGAAATGCAGTTGATCCCGAAGTGTATATTATTTCTGCTGTTTGTTCACTGTCAAAAGTATTTGTTGAATTTACAGTGATATCTTCAGTTGGTTCATTTTTTAATATGTTGTTTAAATCAGTTTCTGAATAAAAACTTAAATTAAACTCGATTAAATTCCTTTTAAATTTTTCCTGAACAATACAAAGCTCCGGTTTTGTTTCATTGATTATAAAACCCGTAATTTCATTTTTAGCTGCCGGATTAACGGGAACGCATACATTACCTGATTTTATTATTGAAAGATAAGCTAATACAAAAAAGGATGAATTATTACTATATACCAAAATGTTTTTCCCAAAACCAATTTCTTTACTGAAAAAAGCAGATAACTTTTCTACATTATTATATAGTTGGTTATGAGTTAACTGCTCATTTTCATTAAGAATAAATAATTCTTCTGAGTTTTTTGACTCAGAAAAAAAATAGTCTACAGCATTCATATTTTTGTTCTAATTTGTTTTACTGAGACTAAGGCTAAGGTAGCTTAAATTTACCTTATTGGATTCAACAAGCTTCCTTAGCCTTAGCCTTATACTTTAATTAATAATCCCTAATTGGTGACATTCTTAAATATTCAGTTGTTTTTTTCTTTCTTTCAAAAGTTTTGTAAACATTCTCAACTTGATTTATTTCCAAATCTAAAGCGGGTGCAACTTCATTGGCTTCATATCCATTTTCCCAACCATACCACAATAAGTCCATCAATTCAAAAGGTAATTGGTAGAAGAAATCTTCTTGAGTTTGTTCTGCTGTATATGTATCTGTTGTTGGTGTACGATCAATAATTTCTTGTGGAACACCCAGATATTTAGCTAATTCATAAACTTGTGTTTTGTATAAATCACCAATTGGCATCACATCCGCTCCACCATCTCCATATTTTACAAAGAAACCCTGTTCAACTTCATGTTTATTTGGGGTTCCAATTACGGCATAATGTAAGGCTTCACCATAATAATATACCATTGACATTCTACTGCGTTGCTTAAAATTAGAAGCTGCCACAATTTGCAAATACTCTTTCATTGGTAAAAATTTGCTTTTTGAGTTTCCGTTTTCATCAATAATTGTTAATGAGAAAATGGAAGGCATATTTGATTTCAATATATCTTGTTTGATTTCAATCTTCGATTTGTATTTTTCAGGATTATATTCCGGCAAAACTCGCGCCATAGCTTCATCTCGTCTTTTGTAGCAGCCAAAACCTTCCAATGCACCTGAAATATTTTCAACAACTGTTTCAACACCAAATTTGTCAGCTAGTTTTTTAGCCAAATCTTCACTGTCTGAGCTTGAGTCCTTTTCTGGTAACATAATTCCAAAAACATTTTCGCTACCAAAAGCTTTTACTGCCAGTGCCATACTAACAGAAGAATCAATTCCACCACTAATTCCAATTGCACCACCTTTTCGTTGGAGACGGTTATAAACATCATTTTTTAATTTTTCTACTATCCTGTCACAAGTTTCCTTAACATTTTCTAATTTAATGATATCTCTTGTAAACTTCTTTTTTGTTGTCATGTTTATTTTATTTAATGGTTATTTTTAGAATTTACAATTTTGTTTTCTAATTTAATGATAATTAGATGATTAAATTTTTGTCTGTTAGTGTAGATTTTGTTAATCCCTCCTAGTGGGTATCATTTATTATTACACATTTACTGTAATCCTTTGATTTGGTGTATCCTTTGTTTTTCTCAAATAGCTCGGATAATAGAGATGTTGATAAAATTGCTGTCAGTGCCATATTATCCGGTTCAGAAACTACTTTACCAGATGTAAACTTCTCATAAAGTTTTTTAGCTGAATGAGCATTAAAAAAACCAGATTCTTTAATTTGTTTTTCATTAAAAGAATCCTTGACATAAGCCGGAGCCTGTTCAGAAATAAAACTGCTTTTTATAGGTGCCCTGTAGGCTTGTTTGCTCCTGTTCAAAATTTTATTTGGTATTCTTCCCTTGGCCATTTTCTTCAAAAGGTGTTTCTCGTCCAATCCTTTAAGTTTAAAATCAGGATTAAGTTTTGTACAGAATTCAATTAGCCTATGATCCAAAAACGGATAACGTCCTTCAATTGAATTGGCCATTCCCATTCTGTCCCCTTGGGAAGAAAGTAAATAACCTGACATGAAAATATTCATTTCAAGCCATTGAGCCTTTGCCAAATAATCGTAGCCTTCAAATCGGCCATTTAGCTGTGAACTTAATTCATTAATAGGGTCGTAGCCAGCTAAACTATTATTTAGCTCATCTGAAAAATACTTTTTTATGTGGTTCCCGTTATTCCATCTTAATAAATGTGAATAAATAGGTGATTGTGTCTCATTAAGTTTAAATCCAAAAAAGAAACGTAGCATTTGGCTATTTGCATTACTAATTTGAGGAATATATGGGTAAAGTTTCTTTAAAAGCAATGGACGCAAATTGGATTTTGGGTCTCTTGCCCAAAAATGCCTTATTTTCGCTTCCTTAAATATATTATAACCTGCAAGTAATTCATCAGCACCTTCACCGGTGATTACTACTTTGATACCTTTCTCACTCACCCTTTTTGATAATGCATGCATTGGAACAGGAGATGTTCTAAGCAAAGGCATTTCACTGTGCCAGATCACTTCTGGAAAACTTGCCGCAATTTCATCACTGCTAATTTTAAATCCGGTATGCTTAGTTTGGAAGTATTTTGAAGCAAGATTTTGATAACTAGACTCATCGAAGTCTTTTTCTTCAAAACCAATTGAAAAAGTCTGCAACATTTCAGGAACAATATCGCGAATTAGCGAAGTCGTAACAGTTGAATCTAAGCCACCACTAAGGTATGCCGCAACCGGAACATCTGCTCGTAAACGTATTTTCACAGAATCCTTCAACAAATTGCTAAACTCTTCCACAGCCTCATTAAAACTTAAATTCAGGTAATTTTCATTTCTGGCAAATGAAAGTTCCCAATATTTTTTTATTTCAAATTTGTTTTTTGAATAAATTATATAGGAACCTGGTGGAAGTTCATAAATGTTTTCAAATGCTGTATCAGGACTAATTGTTGTCCAAAAAGTGTAAATCTGGGCAAGTGCCTTATGGTCTATTTTAAGATCAATATCAGGATGTTGTAAAAATGCTTTGATTTCAGAAGCAAAATACAGTTCATTGTTTTGGATTGTATAAAATAATGGTCTAATCCCCATCCTGTCCCTGGCAAGGATAAGTTCTTTTTTGCGCTTATCCCATATTGAAATGGCAAATTGCCCGTTAAGCTTTTTTAGAAAATCAATGCCATATTCCTCGTAAAGCAGGACAATGACTTCTGTATCACTTTTAGTTTTAAATGTGTATCCCTTTTTTAAAAGTTCATCTCTCAGCTCAATATAATTGAAAACCTCGCCATTATACGCAATCCAAATATTATTTAATTTGTTGGATAATGGCTGTTGTCCACCTTCAATATCTATAATGCTAAGGCGTACATTTCCAATAATGAGTTCTTCAGAATTATAAATACCACATTCATCCGGCCCCCGATATCGGATGCTGGCTAACATATTGCCGAGGATTTCAGAATTTATCGAACTTTGTGAATGGAACTTGGTTCCACCAGCTATACCACACATTTTGTTTAATTTTATATTGCGAACCTCAAAAATCTAAAACTTGTCCAACTGCCGGTGAATATAAAAGCCTGTCCGCCACTAACTTTTGAAGACAGGCCTTGAATTCGGTGCAGAGTTCATGAGCTTAGATAAACTAATCAGGCTAGAGACTACCTGTAATTAGGCGGCAAGTTTTTTTGAAAGATAACCAACAATCGAATTTATTGATTCGAAATTTTCAACAACAAGTTCATCATCATTTGGTTGAACATTGTATTCCTCCTGTAAAAAGCTGATTAAAGCCATAAATCCCATGGAATCAAAAAGGCCCTCATCAAAAAGTAAAGTATCATTTGCAAGTTCAAATCCAACCGGGATGGTTGCAGCTTCTTTTACATAACTTTTTATTTTATCTTCAATAGTTAATGTTGCACTCATATTTGTTTTCAATATTTAGTAAGAAATAATTTATAAATAATGTCTGTTTTGAAAAGCTAAAAGTAGAGTTTTTAAAATCGACTAACAATTGGTTTTAATGATTTCCGGGTTATTTTTGTTTAATGTTCATTTTTTATTGATGAATGATATTTTTAGAGCTTTAATTCAATTAAAGCATTAACTTATTGTATGTTTAGAATAAATAGCATACCTTTGCGCTTTCAAAAATATCTATATATATTGTCTAACTTATTAAATTAAAAGGAATTAAAAGAACATGGACGAAAAAGAAAAAAAAGTAGAAGAAACAAACACTGTCGAAAATCAAGAAATTGAAAAAAAAGAAACAGAGATTGTTAAAGAAACAGTATCAAAGAAGGAAGAAAAAGTTGTTGAAAGTAAAGAAGAAACTGCAAAGGAAGCTATTACAGTAAAGAAAGAAAAGCCTAAAATGGTAATTGAGCAGGAAGAGTTTGACTGGGACAATTACGAAAAAGAACAAGATGGTTATTCAACTGATGAAAGATCAAAGTACGAACAAATGTACGATGGTACTTTATCAACCATAACTGAAAATGAAGTGGTTGACGGATCTGTAATTGCAATGACCCCACGAGAAGTAGTTATTAACATTGGGTACAAATCAGAAGGTATTGTAAGTTTAAACGAATTTAGGTATAACCCTGAGCTAAAAGTTGGTGATGCAGTAGAGGTATACGTGGAAAGTCAGGAAGACAGAAACGGACAATTGGTGCTTTCTCATAAAAAAGCTCGAGCGCTTAAATCATGGGATAGGGTTAACGAATCTCTTGAAAAAGAAGAAGTTATTAAAGGTTACATTAAGTGTAGAACTAAAGGTGGTATGATTGTCGATGTATTCGGAATCGAAGCCTTCTTACCTGGTTCGCAAATTGATGTTAAACCAATACGTGATTACGATATATACGTAGGTAAAACAATGGAATTCAAAGTGGTAAAAATCAACCACGAATTCAAAAACGTTGTTGTTTCACACAAGGCTCTTATTGAAGCTGAACTTGAACAACAAAAGAAAGAAATTATTGCAAAACTTGAAAAAGGACAGGTACTTGAGGGCACTGTTAAAAATATTACATCTTATGGTGTATTTATTGACCTTGGTGGTGTGGATGGTCTTATCCATATTACTGACCTATCCTGGGGAAGAGTTAGTCATCCGGAAGAGATTGTTGAGTTGGATCAGAAATTGAATGTTGTTATACTTGATTTTGACGATGCTAAAAAGCGTATTGCATTAGGATTAAAACAATTAACACCACATCCATGGGATTCATTAGATGACAAATTGAAAGTTGGTGACAAAGTGAAAGGTAAAGTAGTTGTATTAGCTGATTATGGTGCTTTTGTTGAAATAGCCTCTGGCGTTGAAGGTCTAATACACGTTTCAGAAATGTCATGGTCACAGCATTTAAGGAGTGCTCAGGAATTCTTAAAAGTTGGTGATGAAGTGGAAGCTGAAATCTTAACTTTAGACAGGGATGAAAGAAAAATGTCTCTTGGGATAAAGCAGCTTAAAACTGATCCATGGGCAGATGTTGATACAAAATATGCTATTAACTCTAACCATAAAGCTTTGGTACGAAACTTCACTAATTTTGGTGTATTTGTTGAAATTGAAGAAGGTGTTGATGGCTTAATTCATATCTCAGACTTATCATGGACTAAGAAAATTAAACATCCTGCTGAATTCACAGCCATTGGAGAAAATATAGAAGTTGTTGTATTAGAAATTGACAAAGAAAACAGAAGGTTAAGCCTTGGTCATAAACAACTTGAAGAGAACCCATGGGATGTGTTTGAATCAATATTTACAATTGGTTCTGTACATGAAGGTACTGTTACTAATAAAATTGAAAAAGGTGTTTTAGTGTCTCTTCCTTATGGAGTTGAAGGTTTTGCAGGTGTAAAACATATTGTGAAACAAGATGATTCTATGGCTAAAGTTGATGAAAAACTTGACTTTAAGGTGATGGAGTTTTCAAAAACTGCTAAGAGGATTATTCTTTCCCATACGAAGACATTTAAGGAAGAAAAGAAAGGTGCAGAGACTAAGAAAGGAACTGCCAAGCCGAAAAAAGTTAATCTTAATATTGAAAAAACAACACTTGGAGATGTTACAGATTTGGCAGCATTAAAATCAAAACTTGAAGGGAAGGATAAAAATTCTGATAAGTAATTAGGAGAATTAAATTACAATTTGTATTTTTAACTCTTGAATTAATTCTTGTTACTTAATATTTTTATAAAATGGATACTGAGAATAGAAAATACGATATTCAAAAAAAGGATGCTCATACAGTTATTAAAGTTTTAGTTGAGAAACTTGACACTAATATTGCACCTGCGTTAAAATCTGAATTAGTTTTAATTGCCGGTAATGGTGAAAAAAATATGGTAATTGATTTAAGCGAGTGTAGATATTGTGATTCTTCTGGATTAAGTGCAATACTGGTTGCTAATCGACTTTGTAAGAATTCGAAAGGTACATTTGTTTTAACAGGTTTGCAAACTGCTGTTGAAAGACTGATAACTATTTCTCAGCTTGATACTGTTCTTAATATTAAGGATAATATTGAGGATTCAGAGAAATTTATTGCACAGGAAATAACTAAAGGAGCTTAAACTTTTTATGGGTTAAAGTAATTTATGACATTTTCAGTTACGATACTTGGAAGTAGCTCAGCATTGCCTACTTCCAACCGATTTTCAACCGCTCATTTATTTAATTCAAATGAGCGGTTTTTTTTAATAGATTGTGGTGAAGGTACTCAAATTCAATTAAGAAGGTTCCGGTTACGATTTTCAATAATTAACCACATATTTATTAGCCATCTTCATGGAGATCATTATTTCGGTTTATTTGGGTTAATCTCTACTTTTGCCTTATTAGGACGAAAAGCCGACTTGCATATTTATGCACATGCTGGTCTTGAAAAAATGATTGAATGTCAGTTTCCCGATAATAATATTAATTATAATATTGTTTTTCATAAAATTACACCACAAAAAGAAGTCGTGTTATACGAAGATAAACAGTTAATTGTAAGTACTTTTCCTTTAAAACACAGAATTCCTGCAAATGGATTTTTATTTAAAGAAAAAGAACGTGAGTTGAATTTACGTAAAGATGTAATTTCAAAATATAATTTATCAATAAAAGATATTCAGTCTATTAAAAAAGGAAATGATTATTTATGGGAGGATGAAAAAATAATTAAAAATAAGCAATTAACTTTCCCGCCTTATCAATCAAGATCCTATGCATTTTGTTCTGATTCAGCTTATTATCCTAAAATTGTTGAGTATATTAAGAATGTTGACCTTCTATATCATGAAGCAACTTTTGCTGAAGACATGAAAGAAATGGCAAAAAAATCAACACATTCAACAGCAAAACAAGCAGCTCAAATTGCCGATAAAGCCAATGTGGGGAAATTGCTAATTGGTCATTTCTCATCAAGATATAAAAATGAGAAACTTATTGAAAATGAGGCAAAAGAAGTTTTTGAAAATACAGAGGCGGTTATAGAAGGTAATACCTATGGTATAGAATTGAAAAGAAAAATTAATTAAAGAAATTTAAGTAATAAAAATAGTCATACCAAAGACTAGTACACTAATTTACCAATATACAAATTACTAAAGTTATGCAGGCAAAAATCATTATTTTGGATTTTGGTTCTCAATATACACAGTTGATAGCCAGGCGAGTACGTGAATTAAATGTGTATTGTGAGATTCATCCATACAATAGCTTACCTGAAAAGGATGAAAGTGTTAAAGGATACATTTTATCGGGTAGCCCATTTTCAGTACGTGACGAACAGGCGCCAATGCCAAATTTGGCAGGTATTAAAGCAGCATATCCGCTTTTAGGGGTTTGTTATGGTGCTCAGCATTTAGCTCATAATTATGGTGGGGAAGTCTTACCTTCAAAACACAGGGAATATGGCAGGGCAAACCTGCAATTCGTAGATACAAAAAATTTACTATTAAAGGATATTACCATCAATACCCAGGTTTGGATGTCGCATGGGGATACTATTGCAAAACTTCCTGAAAATTATAACATTATTGCCAGTACTAATGATGTAAAAGTGGGTGCTTTCAAAATTGAAGATGAGCAAACTTATGGTATACAGTTCCATCCTGAGGTTTATCATACAATTGAGGGTAAACAGATTTTGAAAAACTTTGTTGTCGATGTTTGTGGGTGTACCCAAGATTGGACACCAGCTTCATTTGTTGATAGTACTGTCGCTGAATTAAAAAATAAACTAGGTACTGATAAAGTTGTTTTAGGGCTTTCGGGCGGTGTTGATTCTTCGGTAGCAGCTGTTTTATTAAAAAGAGCAATTGGCGATAATCTTCAGGCTATTTTTGTAGATAATGGACTACTACGTTATAATGAGTATGATGAGGTATTAGAAACTTACAATAAAATAGGTTTAAATGTTATTGGTGTAGATGCCAAAGACCGTTTCCTTAATGAACTGAAAGGAGTTTCAGAACCTGAAGAAAAAAGAAAAATAATAGGTAGGGTATTTATTGAAGTATTTGACGAAGAGGCACATAAATTGAAAGATGTTAAATGGTTGGCACAAGGAACAATTTATCCTGATGTAATTGAATCTATTTCAGTTAAAGGTCCTTCAGCAACAATTAAATCACATCATAATGTGGGAGGTTTACCTGATTTTATGAAACTTAAAGTGGTTGAACCTCTTCGTTTATTATTTAAAGACGAAGTGCGGAGAGTTGGGAGAGCATTAAAAATGCCTGATTTTGTACTGGATCGTCACCCTTTTCCGGGGCCTGGGCTTGCTATAAGAATATTAGGCGATATAACACATGATAAAGTTAGGATTTTACAAGAAGTTGACCATATATTTATTTCCGGTTTAAAAGAAAATGGTTTATATGACAAAGTGTGGCAAGCAGGTGCCATGTTGTTACCAGTACAATCTGTTGGAGTAATGGGTGATGAACGTACTTATGAAAGAGTAGTCGCTTTAAGAGCAGTTAGTTCTACCGATGGTATGACTGCAGACTGGTCTCATCTTCCTTATGAGTTTCTGGCCGCAATATCAAATAAAATAATTAACCAGGTAAAAGGTATAAACAGGGTTGTTTATGATATAAGTTCAAAACCACCGGCAACCATTGAATGGGAGTAGAACAGCTTTCCAAGCTGTTTTTTTGATTGAAAGTCTGGTTTTATTTTCTGTCACAGCTCTCTGTGCTGTGATACGGGCGAATTGTGGTACTAAAGTATTTTTGGCAACACCTGCGAAGCGATAATAATAAAAACCAAAGCTACAGGATAAACGGTGGCATAAGCTATGGGTGCAGCATTACATTCACTTTTTGAATTAGCTACCGCTAAACCAGGTGTGCTTGTCATTGCACCAGTTATAACGCCAAGAAGTGTTAAGAAATTTATTTTAAAAAACAGTCTACCGATAAGTGCACCAAATATAATTGGGGTTATGGCAATTAATATGCTGGATAAAATTAATTCAAATCCATAAACACTAATTGTTTCAATGAAGGTAGTTCCTGCTTTTGTGCCTACGGAAGCCATAAAAAGTAACAACCCTAGTTCTCTCAATAATTGATTTGCTGATCCGGACATCGACCATATTATTGGCCCGGTTTTGCCAAGTCTGCTAAGTAGTATTCCCGAAGCAAGGGTTCCTCCTGTCATCCCAAGATTAATACGGAAGTTTCCTAAAGGGATATCAATATTCCCTAATAAAACGCCCAATAATATTCCTAGCGCAATAGGAAGGAAGTCTGTATGTGAAAGTTTTTTTGTGTCATTACCCAAAATTCTTTTTACAGCAGTAATACCTGGTTTTCCGCCTGTAACTTGTACACGGTCACCAAATTTGAATACGCTTGAGGATTTGGGGCTTATCTCAATTCCACTTCGTTTGATTTTAAGTATGGTTGCATTATAATTAGTGCTTAAGTCAAGTTGGTCATATTTTTTGTTAATAATTTTTTTGTTTGTAATAAGAACCCATTCAGTAACAATTTCTTTGGTTGGAGGAAAATTGTCATCACTCTTTTTTCCAATCACTATTTTGGCCTGGTCAATTGCTTCCTTTGACCCCGTTACTTTAATTAAATCTCCCGTAAAAATTTTTGTGTCTTTTTTAGCTGCAAGTACTTTATTTTCATGTAATATCTTTGCCAGAACAACATTAGCCATTTGCTGGATTTGAATTTCTGAGACTTTTTTATTATTCAGGTTCGGGTTTTCAACGATTAGGGTTTGACTAAATATTTCAGGGTTATCTATTTTTATATTATTTTGATATTCAATTTCCTCATTTTTAATTTTTATTTTTAAAAAGGCAGGTAGAATATTTATTGAAAGAATGACACCAACTACTCCAAAAGTATATGCGATTCCATAACCCACTGTTGCCAATGATGAGTTTGTACTTTCAATAGCAGCAGCAAGTCCCGGTGTACTGGTTAAAGCACCGTTGAAAATACCAATGGCCAGGTTTAAGTCTAAATTAAGTATATTTGTTAAAAATATAAGCATAATTGTTGCACTACTTAGAGCGAGAACTGTGGTAATTATCAACGCCCTGCCATATTTTTGAAATGCTTCGAAAAAACCAGGTCCAGCTTGAATCCCAATTGTGAAAATGAATAATAGTAGTCCAAATTTCATAAAGTCATCAGGAACAACCATTCCAAAATGACCGAGGAGAAGGGCAACAAAAATTACTGCAGAAATATCAAATGAAAAGCCAAATATTTTAATGCGGCCAATAATCATCCCAAAGGCAATTATTATAAACAGGGCAATATAACCATGCGAAAACAAATCAAACATTTTATTACATTTGTATATTAAAATTAGGTATAAAAGTATTAATTTATTGTTTATATCCGTTGTTAGGTAGTACAAAGAGTTAATAATATTTTATAAATATTTTTAGAAACTAATCTGATTAAGGTTAATTATACTAAATTTGAAATATGTTGTTTCCATTTTATTATGAGTAAAATACATATGATTAAAAGAATAATATTATTCGCATTAATAGTTGTTATTGCTTCACCCATAAAAGCACAGAGTAATTTTATATTAAAAGGTGTTGTAATGATGGATAATAAACTTGTTAAAGATGCCACAGTACTGGTTTATGAAAATTCTAAATTTATTGATAGTGCTAGAACAAGTATCACAGGTAAATTTAGAATTACACTAAAAACCCAGAAG
The DNA here is from genome assembly GCA_039714415.1 of Bacteroidota bacterium. Lineage (GTDB taxonomy): Bacteria > Bacteroidota > Bacteroidia > Bacteroidales > NBLH01 > NBLH01. Next base: position 8,734 of record JBDLJL010000054.1, on the reverse strand, counting down.
GAATATGTACTTTCATTTAAAAAAACCGGACTTCCTGTAAAAAGAGTGCAAATTTCAACTGTGCTTGATAAATCAAAGAGTAATGGAATAACCACAAAACCTATTATTTTTTCATTAAACTCGATGAGTGCTTTTATTCCAGGTAAAACCAAAAAAATTGAAACATCCTTTGCAATTAATGAAAATGGTTTGTTTATAGAGAGTGAGGAAAATTTTTCTAAAGAAGTGAAAAAAGCTGAGAATAAGGAAAATGATAAAGAAAAAGAAGTCGCAGAGAAAAAAGATGAACTTGAAGAGTTAAAAGAAGATATGAATCCTGATGATGAGGCAATGCTAAATTCAAAATATCAGCAGGCTTTGATAGAAATTGACAATTTATTAATGTTGTCGAAGCAGAAAGCAGCACTCATAGTTAATACTGCAAGGTTAAAATCTGCAGAGATTATTTCAAATGCATATCTTCAAATACCTGATATTGTCGAAAAATCTGATGAAAGTATTATATCAACAAGTAGTAAAACCGACTTAAATAAAATTGGTGTAAAAGAGAAGGGTTTTTATGAGCGTGATGATATTAAAAAATATCAGGAGACGATTAATAAAATGGAATCCAATGTTATTAAATCTAAGAAGGACAGCGTTCATTATTTGGAATCTATGGTGATGTTTAAGGAAGAAATAGTAAAAACAGCCAAATTGCAATTAGCACTTGATAAAATGAATGTCAGATCACGTGAAGATAGTATTGAATTACAAAACAGACAAGTAATGATTTACCTTGTTGAACAAGAAATTGAAGAAGCTAAACACAAAATAGCCATTCAGCAAATGGAGATCAAAAATAAAAATCAAATGCTGATGTTTTCAATTGCAGGCCTACTCTTCTTTATTATATTATTTATTGTTGTTTATCAAAACTACAGGTTAAAGCAAAAGACAAATGCCAGATTAGCCGCTCAAAACGAAGAAATTGCTAAAAAGAACAAAAAAATTATTGATAGTATTACCTATGCGAAAACAATTCAACAGGCAATATTACCGATAAAAACAAAAGTTGATAAATATTTTGAGACTTTTATAATATTTGAACCAAAGGATATTGTGTCAGGTGATTTCTATTGGTTCACACATTTTAAAGACACAAATACCACCATTTTTGCAGTAATTGACTGTACCGGACACGGTGTGCCGGGTGCATTTATGTCAATGATAGGTAACCGGTTATTAGTTGAAGTTGTAAATGAAAAAAATATAACGGAACCAAAAGAAATTCTTGAAGGTTTGGATCAAAGACTTCACGTTGCCCTGATGCAAGATGAAACTATGAATAATGACGGGATGGATATGTGTGTATGCAAAATTCAGCATAAAAAAAACGGACAAAGGAAAATAGATTTTGCCGGTGCTAAAAGACCTTTATTCTATTCCAATAATAACAAAATAAACTTTTTAAAAGGCACTGTTCGCGGAATAGGGGGTAGGGCACGTTTGAGAAAAAAACCTGTAAAACAGTTTGAATCACATACAATAAATCTAAATAAAGGTGATTACCTCTATTTAACTACCGATGGGTTTCTTGACCTTCAATCACCGAGCAGACGCAAATATGGAAGGAAAAACTTCATGGAACTTTTAAAAGATAATATGAATAAACCCACTAATGAACAGCATAATTCAATTGTAAATGCACTTAATATTCATAAAGGTAATGAACTGCAAATTGATGACATTACAATTTTAGGTGTAAAAGTATAATTTTAATATTTTCTATAATGGAAAACTTATATATTCAAGGTGAACTGGGTAGTTATTATATTCCAAATGTTGATTTTAATGCAGAAACTGGTGTTTGTACTATTTCCGGGAAATCTTATCTGGAGGATACCACACAATTTTATCTTTCTTTACTTGAATGGCTGGATCAATATTGTACAGAAGTGAACAAACCCATTCAATTTAATATGAGATTAAGTTATTATAACACCTCCAGTTCGAGGTCTGTACTTGATGTTTTTGACTTGCTTAAACTTTATGAAGAAAAAGGGGGCCAGGTTGAAGTAAATTGGTATTGTCGGGATGTGGATGTTGAAGTTGTAGAAGAAGAAGTGGAAGATTATATGGAAGAAAGTGATCTTCAAATTAATATTATTCCAATTAATAATTAAAAATTGGTATTATGTGATTTATATTTTACTATTGCCGGGAACTTTCTAAAATATCACAAAGACATTTATGAACACTTTAAAGAAGTATCTTTCATTAGTTAAATTTAGCCATACTGTTTTTGCGCTTCCGTTTGCATTAATTGGTTTTTTTCTTGCTACTCAATATGCTGATTACTCTTTGAACTGGCTTGTGTTTATATATGTGTTGCTATGTATGGTTTTCGCAAGGAATGCTGCAATGGCATTTAACCGTTATGTCGACAGGAAAATTGATAAATTAAATCCACGAACTGAGCAGAGAGAAATTCCGGCAGGGAAATTAAGTTCCAGGTCTGCAATTTTTTTTGTGATAATAAATTCTGTTTTGTTTATTGCAACTACATGGTTTATTAACAGCCTTGTATTTTTTCTTTCCCCTGTTGCATTATTAGTGGTTTTGGGTTATAGCTATACCAAGAGGTTTACTTTTCTTTGTCATTTTGTCCTTGGACTGGGATTAGCCCTTGCTCCAATAGGTGCTTATTTATCTGTAACAGGTAAGTTTGATATACTTCCTATAATTTTTTCTTTTATTGTGCTTTTGTGGACCAGTGGTTTTGACATTATCTATGCATTGCAAGATGATGAATTTGATAAGGGACAGTTACTTAATTCAATTCCGGTTTTGACAGGTAAAAAAAATGCTTTGATCATATCAGGTTTTTTGCATTTTTTTGCGGCTGTTTTAATAATTACTGCCGGATTGTATGCTGATTTTGCTCTTTGGTATTGGTTTGGTGCGGTAATTTTTATTGGCCTGTTATTTTATCAGCATACGATTGTTAAAATTGACGATCTTTCAAAAGTAAATATTGCTTTTTTTACAACTAACGGAATTGCAAGCGTTGTTTTTGCGGTTTTCACTATCCTCTCCCTTTTTGTAAATTAGTAGACATTAGGCATTCATTACTTGTTATTTAGTGGCCATTAAATGGTCATTCAGTAGTTATATATAACAAATTGTTTTAACTGACAACGAAGCTTAATGACAACTAAAGAAATTTGTTGATCATTCTATTCAATGAAACCTTCATTCCGCGTGCCACTGAAACTTTAGCGGAGGTGCAGAGATATTTTATAAAGAAACTTAATTGCTCCACAAAAGGATATGGTTAACCTTATAAAGACATCTCATGAATACCAACGAAATAATTGAAAAATGAATGAATTAACGAGTACATTTTTAATTTCCTTGGAAAAATCCGGTTGTTAAAAGTTAAGGAGACGGGAATAGGTGTTTCTTCAAGAATTAATGAATTTGATTTATATGGCCCTGGTTTATTAGTTATACTGTTAATTATTTTTATTTTTTAATGGAGATATATAGAAATCCTGAATAAAATTTGCAGGTTTATATTAAAATGCCGATTATTGCATCTTAATATGTTTTAGTTATAAATTTACATTAAAGAAAAGTTATGTCAGAGAAAAAGGCTTGTTTATTCTGCGATAGAACAGATCAGGAAATACCATTGGTACAATTAGATTATCAGGGAAAGCATTTATGGATTTGCCCACAGCATATTCCTGTTTTGATACATGATCCACAGAAACTTGTTGGCAAAATTCCTGGAGCTGAAAATATGGAAGCTGGTTGATAGACAGGATTGTTAAATTGCTATTGGGGACCTCTAAAAATTCCAAATTCTTCGTTCCTTAATTTTTTTAAGATACTTACTTCAACAAGATTAGTACAGAGCATTTACAGGAGTGAAATCGAGCATTAAAAAATTTGAAAGATTCCGCATAGCAGAACTGGTTTTTAAATTTGAAATTTTTAGAGAACACCTATATTGATTAATTTAGACAATATAACAATGTGACAATATATCATTCAATTTCAACTTTAATTGTATAGCTATAAAGCTTTTTTGAAATGGGTTGTTTTTTATCAATTTTCAAAAAATACCAACCACTGACAAGATTTTCAACTTGTAGTTGTATCAGATCGCTTTGTTCTTTTGAATCTATACTTTTTAATTGAATTTTATTTGCATCATATAAAGATAGAATAGTCTCTTGTTCAAATGCTTGGTCAGGTTTAAAAGAAATATGAATATTTTTTTTATTTTGATTTGTAAGTTCAAATTTCACCCAATCAATTTGATCTGAACCAGATTCTTTTTTCCAGGGAATGCATATTTTATGAAATGTATGCTCTTGAATTTCCTGATTCTTTATCAGGCTGGCCATCCCCATAGTATTATCCGGTTCATAAATATCAAACCGATATATCTCATTATTAGGATTGTTTGTATTCCATTTTTTGGCATATTTATTTTTTGAAGCATTATAAAGCATAACTGCTTTTTGATTTAGTGTAAAGGAGTTTCTGCATCTATAATGGGTGGGGTATGACATTATATTGCTGGTTTCTGATTGATAATGGTCCCCCCAATTATCGGTTAATGCATGGCCACTAAAATTACAATTATTATCCACAAGAAAGTTTAATCTGGGCTCTGCAGGGGTATCTGCCAAACCATCACCATTTCTTTCACAGATCAAGCCTTTTTTAAAAGGACCTTTAAATGTGCGCGTTCTACTAACACTTTCCTGTTTTGATTTTCCACTTTTGTAATTCCTATGTGGATGTAACAAACCGAAATAATGTCCGATTTCATGTGTGAGCCCTGTATTTGAAGTGTTTCTTTGCAAAATAACTGATTTAGTAGCAATATTATATGTTCCGCGTACTAAATAAGGTGTTCCCTTAAGCGTTTTTTTAATAAAATCAGTTACATAAATATTAATACAGCCTTTTGTTTTATGGATTATGGTTTGCAAAGGTGTTTCAACAAAATAGCCTAATTTAAGCCTTTTTGTTTTGTTGATGTACTCAATTTCCCTGATATAGTATCTAAAACCGGTATTGTTTAGTTTTTGATAATAATTCAAGTCGGTCATTAGTACTTTAATTTCCTCATCAGACGCTCCGCCACTACCATCATTATTTCTGTAAAGCCAAAATTTTATCGGAACAAGGAACCTGATAGAATCTTTATTATCCTTGTAATCTATTTTTTTAAGATAATTAAAGAGGAATTGATTTTTTCCTTTCCAGGGCTTTTTTCGGTAATCCAAATTTAGAACTTCTTTGTTCCCACAAAATTCATCGTTTAAGAATTGAGCATTAATTCTTTGATTCTTACTTGACATAAAGACAATGGCAAGTATAAGGGATAGATAAAAATGGTATAAATTATTTTTCAAATTAATTAAAGAAGTTTAAAATTTGTGAGATTCTATCATCAAGTTTACTATTTACGTTTTCAAAATTCTCTTTTTTATCAAGATCAGCTTTTACACTAACGTAAAATTTAATTTTTGGTTCAGTGCCTGATGGTCGTACTGAAATCTTTGAACCGTCCTGTAGGAAAAACTGCAATACATTCGATGACGGTAAATCTATTTTCTCCGTAATGCCCTCTTCGAGGTTTTTACTAATGCTATATTGATAATCTTTAATTAAAACCACTTCTGACCCGTTTATTTCTTTAGGAGGGTTTTCTCTTAGATTGGTCATGATTGTCGCAATTTCTTCAGCGCCTTCCTTGCCTTTTCTTACAAGGTTCATTAATTGCTCTTTGTAGAAGCCAAACTCTAAATATATATCAATTAATATATCAAAAAAGCTTTTGTTATTATCTTTTGCCCAGGCGGCTACTTCGGCAATTAAAGCACAAGACATTACCGCATCTTTATCACGGACAAATTCACCGGCTAAGTATCCATAACTTTCTTCACCACCGCCAATGAAGTGTTTTTTGCCTTCATTTTGCTTCATTATATCTGCAATATATTTAAAGCCTGTAAGCACGTCATAATATTCTACATCGAATTTCTTGGCAATATCAATAAGCAATTCAGTGGTTACAATAGTTTTAACAATATATTCTTTACCTTTCAGTTTCCCTGATTCCTGCCATTTCTTTATCAGGTAATAAATCAATACAGCTCCTGTTTGGTTTCCGTTGAGTAATACAAATTTACCCGTATTGTCCTTTAAGGCAATTCCTACACGATCGGCATCAGGATCTGTTGCCATAACAATATCTGCATCAATTGCTTTGGCTTTATCCAATGCCATTTGTAATGCTTCTGCATTTTCAGGATTGGGTGAAATTACAGTTGGAAAATTGCCATCAGTTTTATCTTGTTCTTCAATATTGTAGATGTTAGTAAATCCAAATTCTTTCAATGTTTCCGGTACCAGTTTCACCCCTGTTCCGTGTATAGGTGTAAAAACAATTTTTAAGTCCTTGTTTCTCTCAATTGCATCTGGCGAAAGTGAAAGTTTTACAATGTTTTCTATATAGATTTTGTCAAATTCTTCACCAATAATTTCAATATTTTCTTTGTTCCCTTCAAAATTAATTTGTGAAATATCGGTAATTTTTCTCACTTCTGTAATTACATTGGTATCATGCGGGCTAATTAATTGCCCACCATCATCCCAGTAGGCTTTGAACCCATTATATTCTTTAGGGTTATGTGAAGCAGTTATAACAACTCCACCCTGGCATTCATAGTGCCTAATGGCAAACGATAGTTCGGGTGTGGGTCTTAAACCTTTAAATAAATACACATAAAAACCATTAGCAGAGAAAATATTTGCGCAAGTTTCAGCAAATAAGCGACTGTTATTTCTACAGTCATAGGCTATTGCAAGTTTTATTTGTTTTTTGTTGGAAAAATTCTTTTTTAAATAGTTGGAATAACCCTGTGTGGCCATACCAATGGTATAGATATTCATTCGATTAGTTCCTGCTCCCATTATTCCGCGTAAACCACCGGTACCAAATTCAAGGTCTTTATAGAATGCTTCAACCAGATCTTTTTCATTCTCAGGTTTCAATAAATTTTCCACCTCTTTTCGGGTATCTATATCAATATTATCATTTAACCAATATTGTGCTTTTTGCCTGATTGGATCTATCATATTTTAAAAATTAATATTTTTTAACACTAGCAAACAAAGATACATTAAAACGCATGAAGTTCAAATAATTTGATAATTGTTCTATTTTAAAAAATAACTTAAGTGCCAAAAAGACAGCTAAATAAAGTGTGTAAACATGAAATTTGTAATTGTTTGACAAGGCTATTTTTTCATTCGTAAAAACTAAAGAGGCAATTTGTTATTTTATGGGTTTAATTTCTATGTAAATTATTTGTTAAATTTTTCCTAATTTTGATAAAAATTAAAATTAAAAGAAATGACGCCAATTTTGGAAACTGAGTATGCTCAATTAACATTTGAACCTGAATCAAGTGTTTTAAAATTAGTTTGGAAAGATAACTGTACAACTGAAACTTATCATTTTGTATATGATAAAATTATTGATCTGGTTGAAAAGGCAGATGTTAAATACTATATTGCTGATATAAGAAAGCTGAAACTGATTGCCCCGTCAGATCGCAAATGGTTGCAGTCTAAGATTATTCCAAAACTTTTTAAATTAGGTATGGAAAAAATAGCAGCTATAGTTTCCGGTGATGTTTATATGCAACGACATGTGGCACATATTAACCAGGAAATTGCAGCAGCAAAAAGGATTAAACAATTTGGTAATTTACCTGAAGCAATGAGATGGTTTAAGGGTGAATAGTGGCAAGTTTCAAGACGAAAGTTTCAAGTAGATAATACACATGTACTACTTGAAACTTTTCTATTGAAATCACTATTCCACTTTCCTAACAGCATCAATTACGGTTCCATCCACCCACTTGATTACCGCGACAATTTCATCGCTTAATTCTACTTTTTCAGGTTTTCCACAAATTCGTTCTGCTTCATCTTTAAGCTCTTGAATCGTTTTAATTGGCAAACCGGATCCTTTTGCTTTTTCAATTAAATCTGTACGTAAAGGGTTTATTGCTATTCCACGTTCTGTTACAATTACATCAATAAGTTCACCCGGTCCACAAATTGTAGTAACTTTATCCCTAATTACCGGAATCCGGTCTCTAAATAATGGTATGGGAAGAATAACTGTTTTTGAGAATAAACAATTTTGCCATCCACCAATTCCGTGTAATAAGTAACCATCGGAATGAGTTGCTACATTGCCATTAAAATTTACATCAACTTCGGTTGCACCTAAAATAACAACATCTAACAATCCTGCAAAATTTCCTTTGCTGTGATAATTATAACTTGTAAACGGGCTGCTCCAAACATGATTGTTATTTTCAGCCATCGAGCGTACACCTTCCAGGTCAAATGTTTGTCCGTCAAGAATATATTCAATTAAGCCTTCTTCTAGCATTTTAACCAAATATTTGTTGCTTCCGCCACGAGCAAAACGTGCTTTAATACCACGTTCACGCATAATATCAGCAAAATACTGACTTACAGAAAGTGAAGTTCCACCTGCACCAGTCTGGAATGAGAACCCATCGTGAATTATACCGGTAACATCACAAAATTCAGCAGTCATTTCAGCTAATAAAAGCCGGTCAGGGCTCTTGGTAATTTTGGTTGTTCCTGAAATAATTTTTTCCGGGATACCAACTTTATCCATTTC
>JBDLJL010000053.1:0-30793 GCA_039714415.1 Bacteroidota bacterium | reverse complement strand
CATGTGCAGTATGTGGAAACATGTCAACAGGTCTGTATCTCACAACTTTATATTTAGCGTCCAGTAGTTGAATATCTCTTGCCTGGGTAGCCGCATTGCAGCTCACATAAACAATTTTCTTTGGGTCTGCTGCTAAGATCACATCAATGACATCTTTATGCATACCTGCCCTTGGAGGATCAACAATTATGGTATCAGGTTTACCATTTTCCTGTATAAAGTTTTCATCCAAAACATCTTTCATATCACCGGCAAAAAAAGATGTATTTTGAATACTATTAATGCTTGAGTTTACTTTTGCATCTTCAATTGCTTCCGGAACATATTCAACGCCAATTACCTTTTTAGCATTTCTGGCTACAAAATTTGCAATTGTACCAGTCCCTGTATATAAATCATAAACCAGTTCATTGCCTTGTAAATCAACATATTCCCGCACAAGGCAATACAGTTCATATGCCTGTTCTGAGTTTGTCTGGTAAAATGATTTAGGCCCTATTTTAAACTGTAAATTTTCCATTTGTTCGAAAATATGATCCTTTCCGGAAAACAGCTTTACAGGTAAATCAGTTATAGTATCGTTTTTCTTTGGATTAATTACATACATCAAGGAACTAATTTCAGGAAACTTATCCTTAATAAAGCTTAAAAGGTTTTCACGCTGTTCTTTATTCTCATGATATAGTGATAATATTACCATTAAATCACCTGTTGTTGATGTTCTTACAATCAGGTTTCTTAATAATCCTGTTTCGTTTTTTAAATCGTAAAATTCCAATTGATTATCAAGTGCATACTGTTTAATAGCCAAACGAATAGCATTAGATGGATCTTTTTGCAGATAACAAGTTTCAACATCGACAATTTTGTCAAACATTTTCGGGATATGAAAACCCAAGGCATCCCTGTTTTTAATACTCTCATCAGAAATCTCTTCTTTTGTTAACCACCTTTTATTTGAAAAGGTAAATTCCAGTTTATTTCGGTAAAAATACTCTTTTTTTGAGGCAAGAATTTCTTCTGCTTCCGGTAGTTTAATTCCCCCGATATGGGTTAATTGGTCAACTACCTGCTTATGCTTGTATATTAATTGATCTTCGTATGGCAAACTTTGCCATTTACAACCTCCACAAACACCAAAATGCGAACATTTGGCCTCTACCCTTTTTTCTGAATATTTGTGAAATTTTATTGGGTAAGCCTCCATAAAACTTTTTTTCTTCCTACTAACCTGAATATCCACAACATCACCGGGAATACAATCTTTTACAAACACAATAAGCTCTCTGGATTCTTCACCTTCAATTTTTATTTTCGCAATAGCTTTTCCTTCAGCAGCCAAATCAATGATTTCCACATTTTCGTATGCAGGTAGTTTTTTTCTTCTTCTTCCCAAAACAGTATTATTTAAAATTAGTTTATGAATAAAATTTTACCTTTAGTTATCAGTAGATTAATTTAATTATCTACAAGTTTCTGGTTGCCAGAAATAAATTGATTATAATAGGGAAACTTATGTAAAATAAGTTTGATTTTATTAACCAATTTTATTGAGGCTGCAAAATTCAACTATTTTTCACTTATTTCAAAATCCATTTATTCAAGAATGTACATCATCTCTCTTAAGTTGTTCTAAAACATCACTTAAAGGATTGTTTTCATTATCAATACAAATGGAAAACATCTTTTTAATAATTTCGGGTGAGTTAGCTACAGCAAACGATTTATGAGTCCATTTAAGTAAATCAATGTCATTATAGTCATTACCTATACCTATGGTATCCTGCTCAGAAATGTTCAACATGTCACATAGATATTTGCCACCAGAAGCTTTTGAAATATTTTCAGGAAATATTTCCAACCATATTGATTTTCCATCAATAGGTGATGTTGCCCTGATTACTTTCAAATTAGGTATTTTACTTTTTACTACTTCAAATTCCTTTTCATCTTCCAAAATTACTAGAAACTGTGTAGCTTGTTGCAAGGGGTATGAAGAATTTAATTTAAATGAATATTTCTTATATAGGTCATTTCGCCATTCGAAATCTGTGTTGGACTTTTTTGATTTATGAAAATAATATTTATGATTTTCCGGAATAGGTAACTGGATGGCAAAATTAACTTCCAATTTCCTTAATATGTTTTCTGTTTCTGATATTTGGGAAATGTTCAATGTTTCGCTATAAATAACCTTATTAGTATGCCAATCAACAATTCCTGCTCCTGATGAGAATACCAAATAGTCAAAAGGTGTAGAGCTATCAAGCACTTTCATAGCACTATATAAGGTCCTACCAGTGGCAAAAACCCTAATAATTCCTTCAGAACCCAATTTTATCAATGTATTCCAATCTTTATCACCAATTTCTTTTTTAGAATTTAATAAAGTTCCATCTAAATCGACTAAAATCATTTTAGGGTATAATATTTTCTGTTTTTCCATTTATCAATATATTCAGTATACTTTAGGCAATAAATTTTAGTTTTTAATAAGAATCAGCCAATAGGTTGAATCTAAGTATTGTCCATAAAGTCCGCTATCTTCGTTATGCTTGCCCTCAAAATGATCATTTACTGTAGTAAACTCACATTTTTTTGAGCTGCGCAAGCCTTGACATCAAACTTTCTGTGCCAAACCTTGACTTTAAAGACAGACTCTAAAGATTAACACAAAAACTCTATTATTTGAAGAGCTTTACTAGGAAATGGCAAATTCAAGGTTTGCGAATTGCAGAAAATCAACAGTTTACTTGTGTAAATGACTGAGTTTCTGAACGAGCGTAACGAAGAAATTGGCGTTTTCTGGTAAGCTCTAATTAACAAACTTTAACTATGAATATATATAAAGCAATACTTATAGTTAGTCTATGATAATAAAAGTATTAAAAAAGTTACGTAACTTTGCAATAAATGTAGTAAATTTCCGTAAAAGTAATATACATGCTTAATTAAAATATCATGAAAACAATTTTATACATACAAGCAATTATTCTATCTATTCTAATCAGTTCCTGCGGAACAACAAAATTTGCAGCTGATTATGATGATTTATATTATACCGCTAAGAAAGATAAAACTACTGAGCAAACTAACCAATCCAGTTCAGAAAATAACATTGTAAGTTCTACTACAAAATCAGGATATATAGAAAACAATAACAATACGGTTGTTATGGATCCTTATTATCGTGATGATAATACGAACAAAGATGTTGGTTTGGAATACGGTAATGATGCCGGATTAATTACATATAATTATTCTGAAACAAATGAATTGGCAGGTGAATTAGAAGACCAGGTAGTTTATTCTGATGATGATGACTATGATTTTGAAAATATATATAGTGAAGAGAGTTTATACAATTTAGAAGATGAAAGCAAAGATGTTGATGATGATGAAGTTTCTTATACTAATCGAATAGATAAATTTCATAGTTCAAACTATAGCACTTCCTATTATTCAAATGGGTTTTATAACAGTTGGAACAATTTTATGAGACCATTTTTCAGTTTACAATTCTCATCTGGTGGTTATTATAGTCCTTATAGCTCTTTTGGTAGTTATTATAGTCCATATAGCTCATTTGGTTCATATGACCCATATTATTCTAGTGGATATTATGGCAACCCATATGGTTATTACAGCCCGTATAGCTCGTATAATCCATATAACTCATATTACAACTATTATTCAACAAGCTATAATAACAACTATAATTATGTTCCTACTGCTAATTATGTTAAAGAAACAAACAGAATTCATAAACAACGGGGATCAACAAACACGATTAACAATTCAGGTTCAAGAACCAGAGTTTATTCTGATCAAAAGACAAAAAATTTAAATACTAACAATCAGAACAATACCGGGTCCAGAGTAAGAACATCTGACAACAGAAATTCGACAGGTAAATCCTCTAATGTAAAAAGAACAATTAATTATAACAATAATTCCAAAACAAATTCAGGGAATATAAATAATAGAAGTTCAAATACTTATAATAACAATAGAACAAAATATATTAATAACAGAACATCAGGTAACAAAACGAAAACAAATTCACCTGTCATAAAAAATAATACAAATAGATCGTCAAAAACAAATCGTTCATCTATAAACAATAGATCATCGAATACAAATCGTTCATCATATAACAGGTCTTCAAACACCAACCGGTCAAGCAGCTATAAATCATCCAGTTCAAACAGGTCAAGTAGTTATAAGTCTTCGGGGACAACCAGGTCTTCATCCTACAAAAGTTCAGGAAGCTCTGGCAGATCAAGTAGCAGTAGTTCCAAACCCAGTTCATCATCTTCCGGTTCAAAACGCAAAAGATAGGGTAAACTCTAAGAAGTTAGGTTTTTAAATTTATATTGAATAATATTAATTCTTTTTAAACAAGAACAAAATGATTAAAAGGGTTTTAATAGTTATATTTCTATTGGTCAGTTCAAAGCATATTATTGCCCAAAATGAAATTGATGCCTTAAGATATTCCTTTATTACTTACGGGGGAACTGCAAGATATATGGGCATGAGCGGTGCATTTAGCGCACTTGGTGCAGATTTTTCAGTACTTAGCACTAATCCGGCAGGTATAGGAATGTTTAAAAAAAGCAGGGTAGTATTTGCACCAGGGGTTATATCCACAAATTCAAGTGCCGATTATTTAAACGAAAACACTAAGGATGAATTCATTAGTGCAAATATGAACAGCCTGGGCTTAATCCTTAACCTAAAATCATATAAAGAAGATGATACAGGATGGCGTACTGTTGCCTTTGGTGTAGGATACAACCGATTAAGGAACTTTTCCAGTGATATTACTATCGCAGGTGTTAACGACAATAGTTCGCTCCTTGATTTGTTTATGATTAATTCTGATGGTTACCATCCTGATAACCTTTATGATCCTGAATGGATTGCTTTTGACACCTATGGTACAGACACCATACCTGATAGCGATTATACCTATATCAACCCTCTATGGGATATTTATGGGGAACATCAAAAAAAATTAATTCAAACAAGTGGCGGAATAGGTGAATTTGTTTTTTCCCTGGGTGGTAATTATGAAAACATTATACAGATAGGAGCTACATTTGGTATTCAAAACATTAGATACTATGAAGTATCTGAATTTACTGAATATACAGACACCCTGGATTTTGAAAGTTTTAATTATATTGAAAACCTTGAAACAAAAGGTACCGGCTTTAATTTTAAATTTGGAATGATCTATCGTCCTGTCAACTTTTTCAGGCTTGGGCTTGCATTTCACACACCAACTTTTTATACAATGAAAGATATATATTCTTATTCTATGCAAACTAATTGGCGCTCACCTGATGTAGATGGTTACACAGAATACTATGCTGAAACTTCTGAATATGAATACATTTACGAGTTTTATTCACCCTTTAGGACGGTGGCAGGTGTTGCTTTTATTTTGTCCAAAATTGGAATCATCTCAGCAGATTATGAGTATGTAAATTATGGAAAAGCAAGGCTTAGGGCTGATGATTATGATTTTGAAACAGAGAACAACATAATTACAAATAGTTATACCAGCGGTCATAATTTCAGGCTTGGAACAGAGATTAGGTTAGCGCCTATATATTTGCGGGGTGGTATTTCATACTACAGCTCACCTAAAAGTTTAACTTATGATGCAAATGGTTCTATTAGCGCTTATTCCCTTGGAGTAGGTCTAAAAACAAAGAACGTCTATATTGACATTGCTTTTAATCATTCCTTTACCACAAAAGAATACTTGATGTACGAATATGATTTTGGAATGGATGAAAAAGCAAACTTAAATCTTGCTGAAGATCAGATTAATTTTACCCTCGGGTATAAGTTTTAAGAAAATGGTAATTGGTTTATGTCCTAATTACCCCAGTTTTATACTTCTTTTTTATAGGATTGTGGCTTGCGGCTTCAATACCCATCGAGATTACTTTTCGGGTTTCCAAAGGATCAATTATAGCATCAGTCCATAGTCTGGAGGCTGCATAATATGGTGAAGTTTGTTCATTATATTTATTGGTGATATTTTCAAGCATTTTATTTTCTTCTTCTTTTGACAATTCCTCACCTTTGGCTTTTAAACTACTTAGCTGAATCTGCAAAAGGGTCTTTGCAGCACTTGCACCACTCATAACAGCCAGTTGAGATGTTGGCCAGGCAACAATTAATCTGGGATCATATGCTTTTCCACACATAGCGTAATTACCTGCACCATAAGAATTTCCTGAGACAATGGAAAACTTAGGTACAACGGAATTAGCCATGGCATTTACCATTTTTGCACCATCCTTAATAATTCCACCATGCTCTGAGCGTTTTCCTACCATAAACCCGGTGACATCATGGAAAAATACTAAAGGAATTTTTTTCTGATTACAATTCATAATAAAATGTGCCGCTTTATCAGCCGAATCAGAATAAATAACCCCACCAAACTGCATTTCGCCTGATTTTGTTTTTACAATAGTCCTCTGGTTTGCAACAATACCAACAGCCCAACCCTCAATACGGGCATAGCCACAAACTATTGTTTTTCCATAATTTGCTTTATATTCATCAAATTCTGAATTATCAACAAGACGTTCAATTATATCGTGAATATTAAATGGTTGATCTCTTTTATGCGGAAAAATCCCGTATATTTCTTTCGGGTCTTTTAATGGTTCTTTAGGTTCCACCCAATCAAAACAGGCCTTTTGCGGTTTTCCGATTTTTGACATCAGGCTCCTGATTTTTGTCAAGGCTTCCTGATCGGTTTCTACCATATAATCTACAATCCCAGATATTTCAGAATGAGTTTCTGCTCCACCAAGCGTCTCATTATCTACATTTTCGCCAATTGCGGATTTCACAAGGTATGAACCAGCTAAAAAAATGGTGCCGGTTTTATTAACAATAATAGCCTCATCAGACATGATTGGCAAATAAGCACCTCCGGCAACGCAACTTCCCATAATGGCAGCGATTTGAGGAATGCCCATAGCCGACATTTTAGCATTATTCCGAAATATTCTACCAAAATGTTCTTTATCCGGAAAAATCTCATCCTGCATGGGTAAAAATACACCAGCACTATCCACTAAGTATATAATGGGTAATTTATTTTCCATGGCAATTTCCTGAGCTCTCAGATTTTTCTTTGTGCTTATCGGAAACCATGCCCCAGCCTTAACTGTTGCATCATTTGCAACAATAACACATTGCCGATCACTGACATAAGCAATTACCACCACTACACCACCTGCCGGGCAGCCACCATATTCTTTATACATTCCATCACCGGCAAAAACACCAATTTCAATTATTCTTGTACCCTTATCTATTAAATTATCAATCCGTTCTCGGGCTGTTAGCTTACCTTTTGCATGTTGTTTTTCTATCTTTTTTAGACCCCCACCCTGCTTAATTTTATTTATTCGATGATTAAGTTCAGAAACCAATTGCTTATTATGGTCTTCGTTTTTATTATATTTAATATCCATTTATTTCCATTTATATTTATTTTCTTTTGTCAATACTATTTTTTCATTTTCCGTAAGCCATGATATCACTTTTAATAACTTGTTTTCAAGAAACTTACACGATTCCATCAGTTCTTCCAGGCTCATTTCATTTTCCATTAGCCTGGGTTTTATATTTTCCAGTATCAGATCAAACTCATATTTGCTTAATTCCAGTTCATTTCTTCGCCTGCAAACATCACACTGTCCACAACGGTTTGAATCTTTTTCATCAAAATATTCAAGCAGTATTTGACTACGACATTTATTGTTAGAGGATGCATAATTTAAAACAGAGTTAATCCTATTCAAATAGTTTTCTTTCCTGATTTCATAATTTTCTTTACTAATACGCAGATTTTTTTCTTCAAGTCTTTCTTCTGTATAGAGTATAAAAGGTAATTTTCTTTTGGGGATATATTTGATAACTTTCATCTGATCCAATTTTTGCAAATAATCAAATATCAGCTCAGTTTTAGCCCTTGCTTTTTTTGCAATAAATTCTTCGTCAATATTTATATAATTGGTAAAAACTCCAGCATAGGTACGTAAAAGTAATTTTATAAAAGGATCGAACTTTCTATTGGAAACCTGAAACTTATACAAATCCTGCTGCTTGATAATAAAAAGAATTTTTGACGAACTATAGAACTCTTCTGAAAGTTCAAGATATCCCTCATTTTCAATAAGTTTTAATGCACTATACGTTTGCAAAATGGGAAGTTTGAATTTTGAAGCAAAATCACTGATCCTAAAATCAAACATCCTGCCTTTAGCAGCACCTATAGGCAATTGATAATAGTTTCCAAGTGCTTCGTAAACCCTTTTTATAAATTCTTTTTCAGGAAAATTCGTATGGATTCTTTTTTTTATTTTTCCCTCATCAGACGCATGATATAAAAGTACAGCGAATGATTGTTTACCATCTCTACCAACACGTCCTGCTTCCTGATAATACGCTTCTAATGAATCTGGTAAATCCACATGCACAACAAAGCGCACATCTGCTTTATCAATGCCCATTCCAAATGCGTTTGTCGCTACAATAACTCTTGTTCTTCCCGTTTTCCAACTGCTTTGTTTATGATCTTTTAGCTTGTTATCAATTCCTGCATGGTAATAATCAGCACTAATTTTATTTTTTTGAAGAAAAGCAGCAACCTCTTTCGTTTTTTTTCTATTTCGGGCATATATAATTCCAGAACCATTTACCCTGGTAACAATTTTTAGCAGATACCGCATTTTGTCTTCCACATCCCTCACAAGGTATACAAGATTTTTTCGTTCAAAACTTTTTCTGAAAACATTCTTTTCCTTGAATTTTAATTTATCCTGAATATCTGTAATAACATCCCTTGTAGCAGTAGCAGTAAGAGCCAGAACAGAAACATTTGGTAAATATTTGCGAATTTCAGCAATTTGAAGGTAAGCTGGTCTAAAATCGTAACCCCACTGCGAAATACAATGAGCTTCATCAATAGAAATCAAGTTTACTTTCATATCAGGCAACCTGGTAAGGAACAGATCAGATGTTAAGCGTTCTGGCGAAACATAAAGGAATTTATATGCTCCATAAATACAATTGTTTAGAATAATATCAATTTCATGCCTTGAAAGACCCGAATAAATAGCTGCTGCTTTTATTTTACGAGCTTTCAGATTTTCTACCTGGTCTTTCATCAAGGCTATTAAAGGAGTAATAACAATACAAAGCCCATCATTTAAAAGGGCAGGAACCTGGAATATAATCGATTTTCCTCCACCTGTTGGCAAAAGTCCAAGCGAATCTTTTCCATCTTCATCAATAGATCGTATAATATCTTCCTGAAGCTCACGAAAATCCGTATAGCCCCAGTATTTAACCAATATTTGCCTGTATTTATTCAATTTCTGCTATTTATTATGGCTATAAAAATAATTAATAAATCAAGTTAATACAAAAATTGAGGTTTTCTTAAACCAACTGCTTAATTTTTTGTACTTTTGGCCGCAAATTAATTGGGTAATTACATAAAAATCAAAATAAGATGTCAATATACAAAGATAAGATTGTTTCGGAAGGTTTAACATTTGATGATGTATTACTAATACCGGCATATTCTGAGGTTCTGCCAAGAGATGTTAATATTTGCACAAAGTTCAGCAGGAATATTTCTTTGAATACACCAATAGTGGCAGCTGCCATGGATACAGTTACAGAATCTAAACTGGCTATTTCAATTGCCCGGGAAGGAGGAATTGGTGTTATCCATAAAAACATGAGTATCGAAGCGCAGGCCCAACAGGTAAAAATTGTAAAAAGAGCTGAAAACGGGATGATTATTGACCCTATCACGATAAGTAAAGATGCCAATGTATCTGATGCTAATAAAATAATGCAGGAATTTAAAATTGGCGGGATTCCTGTTGTTGACAAAAAGAAAAAGCTTATAGGAATTGTTACTAACAGAGATCTTAGATTTGAAAAAATTCCAGGTAAGCTGATTGAAAAAATAATGACCAAAGAAAATATCGTTACCACCTCACAAGATACTGATCTTGAAAAAGCAGCCCAAATACTTCAAAAGCATAAAATAGAAAAACTTCCGGTTGTTGATAATGAGAATAAATTAATCGGACTTATAACGTATAAAGATATTACCAAGGCTAAAGATCGTCCAAATTCATGTAAAGATTTAAAAGGCAGACTAAGAGTAGCTGCTGCAGTTGGTGTTACCTTTGATACTTTTGACAGGATTGATGCCTTGGTTAAAGCTGGTGTAGATGCTGTAGTTATAGATACGGCACATGGCCATTCAAAAGGTGTAATTGAAACATTAAAAAAAGCTAAAAAGAAATATAAAGATATTGATATTATTGTAGGTAATATTGCAACTGCTGATGCAGCAATTGCCCTGGCTAATGCTGGTGCTGATGGAATTAAAGTTGGTATTGGTCCCGGGTCAATTTGTACAACAAGAGTAATTGCTGGCGTTGGGTATCCTCAATTATCAGCAGTATATAATGTTGCGGAATCAGTAAAAGCAGCCGGTATTCCGGTAATTGCAGATGGTGGGATTAGATATTCAGGAGATATTGTAAAAGCACTTGCAGCAGGTGCGCATTCGGTAATGGCAGGATCTTTATTTGCCGGTGTTGAAGAATCACCGGGTGAAACTATTATTTATCAAGGGCGAAAGTTTAAATCATACAGGGGAATGGGATCAGTTGAAGCTATGAAGGAAGGTTCGAAAGACCGGTATTTCCAGGATACAGAAGATGATATTTCTAAATTAGTACCTGAAGGAATTGCAGCAAGAGTCCCATATAAAGGAACTCTATCAGAAGTTATTTACCAATTAATAGGTGGGTTACGTGCAGGGATGGGATATTGTGGTACGGCTGATATTAATAATTTACATAATGCACAGTTTGTTAAAATTACAAATTCGGGAATTGTAGAAAGCCATCCACATGATGTTGCCATAACAAGGGAAGCACCTAATTACAGCCGATAAATATATTCATAGTACCTTGAATTTCAACTTCTGTCATTTTAAAGCAGAGAATTAAAAATAGTTTAATATTAATTTGTTAGTATGAAGCTTATCACACTTATAATAAATTTATTACTGTTTTTTTCACTATTTGGTCAAACTGAACAAGATGAAGTTTTTATAACCATAGGTAGAAAAAATATATCAAAAGAAGAATTCATACACGTATACAAAAAAAATAATGCGAAACCACTTCCAACGAATAAAGACTCATTAAATGCACAATTAAATAGGTTCATTAACTTCAAATTAAAAGTAATTGAAGCAGAAAACCGTGACTTTAACAAGTCAGATCATTTTCTTAAAGAATTTTCAGCTTATAAAAAACAGTTAGCAGAACCATTTCTGGTTAATAAAGAAACTTTTGAAAGGCTATTGATTGAGGCATATAAGCGAATTAAATATGAGGTCAGGGCTAGTCACATCCTGGTAAAAGTGAATGAATATGCATCACCAGAAGATACACTTATTGCCTATAACAAAGCAATGAGTATAAAAACAAGGCTGTTGGAAAGCGAAAATTTTGAAAATGTAGCCAGAGAAACTTCTGATGACCCTTCTGCTGTAATAAATGGTGGTGATTTATGGTATGTGCGTGCATTTCAAACTCCATATAAATTTGAGAATTATTTATTTAAGGGAATAAAAAACAAATTATCCCCACCAATTAGAACAAAGTATGGCTATCATATAATAAAAATAGTTGCCAGAAGATTAAACCCGGGCAAATATAAAGTTGCACATATTATGATTTCTGTTGCTAAAAATATTAACAAGCAGGAAGAAAATAAAGCAAAAAATAAAATTGACAATATATACCAACAGGTGCTACAGGGTGAAGATTTTGACCAAATGGTTATGAAATATTCCGATGATAAAGGAACTGCTGCAAATAAAGGTGAACTGCCCTGGTTTGGTACAGGAAAGATGTCACATGAATTTGAAATGGCAGCTTTTAACTTGAAAAAAAAAGGGGATATTTCAAAACCGGTAAGGACAAAATATGGCTGGCACATTATCAAAAAAATTGATCAACAAAAAATATCGGAATTTAATCAAATGAAAGACCAAATAAAAAATATGGTTTCAAATAGTGACCGTCATGCAATTTGTAAACAAAATTTGATTGAACGATTTCAAAAAGAAAATAATTTTTCGGAAAATAAAGAATTAAGTATTTTTTATACTGCAGTAGATAGTAGTATTTTTGAGAAAAAATGGAAGTTACCTGATCTTATTGACTTGGAAGATGTTTTATTCATAATTGGCGAAAACAAATATACAAAATATGATTTTGCAAAATCATTAGAACAAAACCAAAAAAATATGTTCCCGATACCAATCAATAACTATGTGAATCAACAATATGAGGAGTTTAGAAATAATAAAATTATTGAATTTGAATTAAATTCACTAAGTAGGGAAAACAAATCTTATAAATATCTGGTTGATGAGTTCCATGATGGTATGCTACTTTTTGAAATTATGGAGAAAGAAATTTGGGAAAAAGCAAAAAATGATACTGTTGGCCTAAAAAGGTTTTATGAAAATAACATTAAAAAATATAATAAATTCTTTACAGCTGATATTTCTATTTTCAATTTTGAGAATGGAACTGATATTCGGAAACTTAAAAAGTATTTTGTAAAATATAAAAAACAAGCCCTTTCAGATGACATGTTGGCTAAAAGAGTGAGTAAATCAGTAAAAAAAGAGTTCAAGTTTAAAAATAGTTTTAAAGCTGAAGAGGATCTTAATGATATTTTCAAGTTGGTGGTTGCAAAATATCGTTCAGGAAGTTTGCGCACAGACCAGAAACTTATAATTTTGGAAAAACATAATACACTTGTTTATTTGAACACAGCCATTATGAAAACAAAAAAAACATGTCAAAACTATAAATCTGATGTTATTTCTGATTATCAGAATTATCTGGATGGAGAATGGCTTAAAA
The DNA here is from genome assembly GCA_039714415.1 of Bacteroidota bacterium. Classification (GTDB taxonomy): domain Bacteria; phylum Bacteroidota; class Bacteroidia; order Bacteroidales; family NBLH01; genus NBLH01. The sequence goes on along the minus strand of JBDLJL010000053.1, from coordinate 17,771 downwards.
ATTTAAGATCAAAATACAAAATAACCATCAATGAAAATGTACTAAATTCAATGCTATAAAACGGATGAAACGAATAATATTTTACCTGGCATTTGTATCTCTAACCAACATGGCTTGTGAGAAGAGTTCTAAAGATGAAAGTAAGACCCCGGTTGCAAGGGTGCTTGATAAATATCTTTATAAAGAAGATATTGCAGATATAATACCCAAAAATCTAAGCCTGGAAGATAGTACTATCAGAGTGAAAAATTATATCGATATGTGGGTGAAAAAACAGGCAATGATGAAAACAGCTGAATTAAATCTGATTGAAGAACAAAAAGATGTTTCAAAAGAGCTTGAAGATTACCGTATGACTTTATTAATATCAAGATATAAACAACTTTTTTTAGAACAAAACCTGGATACGATTATTACTGAAAAACAGATAGACGATTATTATAATGCACACCCCGAAATATTTAAGATTTACCAACCTGCAGTTATTGCTTTGTATATAAAAATTTTACGAACGGTGCCAAACATAGATGTTATTAGAAATAATTACCGATCGGCAAGAGAAAGAGATATTCAGGAACTAAAAGATTTTTGTGAAGAGAATGCTGCCCGACATGATAATTTTAATGATGAGTGGATTTATTTTAGAGACTTGATTGTTGACATTCCGATTAGAATGGATGATCAACAAAGTTTTTTAAAATTGAATAAATACATTGAAGTTTATGATTCCACTTACTACTATTTTGTCAATATAAAAAATTACCGCTTAAAAAACGCTACTGCACCTATAAAATTTGTTAAAGAACAGATTCAGGTTGGTATATTAAATGACCGGAAGGAAAAACTAAATCGTGATCTTGAAAATAATATCTATAATAATCTGTTAGATAATAATGACATTGAAATTTTGAATGATAAAAAGTAAGCAGTCTATTGTGTTCAAGTAGAATATGACTGAGGGCTTTAAATACAAAATCAAAACTTTAGCTAAAAAACAATGTTTTGGTGGTTAATAATATAAATCTATAAATTTAAATTAATATGTACCGAATAATTTTTATAACTGTTTTATTACTTTTTTCACTATCTGATTTTAACATCAAAGCGCAAAACGATTCATTAATTGATAATGTAATTGCTGTGGTGGGAAACCAGATTATATTAAAATCAGAAGTTGAAGAACAATTGCTACAAATGCAGGCAAGGGGTATGTCCGGTGAAGGAGATCAAAAATGCAAAATATTTGAACAATTACTTTTTCAAAAACTTTTGGTTGTGCAGGCCCAAATTGATAGTATTGAAGTTACCTCAAAGCAGGTAGATACTGAAATTGAAGGCAGACTTCAAACTTTTATACAACAGATTGGGGGTCCAAAAGAACTTGAAGCCTATTTTGGAAAAAGCATACTTGAAATTAAGGAAGATTTTAAACCAATTGTACGTGAACAATTACTTGCACAGAAAATGCAAAGTGAAATTACCTTGGATGTTAAAATTACGCCTTCTGAAGTAAAAAATTTTTATAAATCTATTCCGAAAGATAGTTTACCAATTATTAATGCGAATTATGAAATAGCACATATTGTTATACAACCAAAAATAAGTAATGAGCAAAAAGAAGCGGTAAAAAATAAACTAAATGCTTTGCGTGAAAGAATAGTAAAGGGAGAAAGTTTCTCAACACTTGCTGTTTTATATTCTGATGATAAATCATCGGCAAAAAATGGCGGAAGGCTTGGTTTCGTTAATAAAAGCGATCTGGTTAAAGAATTTTCTTCAGTGGCATTCAGTTTGGAAAAAGATGAGGTTTCAGAAATCGTTGAAACGGAATTTGGCTACCACGTAATCCAAATGATTGAAAAAAGAGGTAACCAGATAGATGTACGCCATATATTATTAATACCACAAATTGCTTCAACAGCAAAATATAAAGCCAAAGAAAAATTAGATAGTATTACAAAGTATATAAGACTTGATTCCATAACTTTTGGTCAGGCAGCACTTAAATTTTCGACTGATGAAGATACCCGAAAAAATGAAGGTTTAATGATTAATCCTTATACCGGGACTTCAAAGTTTGAAATCAAACAAATTGATCCGGCTACTAACTATGCTTTAAAGAAACTAGATGTTGGTCAAATTTCAGACCCATTTGAGGCTCAGAACCAAAAGGGAAAAACCGTTTATAAAATCATTTACAAAAAATCGGAAACAAAACCCCACACTATTAATTTGAAAGAAGATTATCAACAGGTTCAGGATATGGCATTAGCTAATAAAAAGGATTTGGTGGTAAAAGCCTGGGTTAAAAAAATACAAAAAGAAACTTATGTTAAAATCCCTGGTAATTTTAGTAAATGCCCATTTGATTTTCAGGGTTGGATAAAATAAAAAAATTTGATTTCAGATTTTTAAATTAGGATTTTAAAGATATAAAAACCTGACTGCTTTTTTTGTAGCCAGGTTTTTATATTCTATATACGGTATAAATAAACACTAAATACCTTAATCTTTGTAAGCCAGATAGGAATATACTATTTAAGTGAATAAATAAATATCTTTTTTTAAAGAGTTTGATTTTTCTCATTTTTTATCCTAAGAATAAATAGTTATTTTGCCCACTTGATAACAAAGAAAATAATGAGCAAAAAAATACAGGAAATACTTAATAAAGACCATTTTTCAAAGCAGGATATAATCATTTTACTGAAAGCTGATGAAAAAGAAAGACAGCTTATATTTAATAAAGCAAACAAGGTAAAAGAAAAATATGTTGGTTTAAAAACCTACTACCGTGGTTTAGTTGAATTTTCTAACGAATGCTTTAAAAACTGTTACTACTGTGGAATTAGGGCTGGAAATAAAAACGTCAGCCGTTATGATATCAGTGATGAACAAATTCTTGAATCAGTAAAATTTGCTTACGAAAATAAATATGCCTCAGTAGTTTTTCAAGCCGGTGAAAGGGACGATATGGTTTTTATTGAACGTATAGAGAATTTATTAAAAAAAGCAAAGAAGATTACTAATAATAAAATCGGGATAACCATTTCTCTAGGTGAACAAAGCCTTGATACTTATAAAAAGTGGTTTGATGCAGGGGCGCATCGTTACCTGTTAAGAATTGAAACTACAAATAAAGAACTTTATTACAAAATTCACCCTGAAAACAACAAACATAATTTTGAAAAGAGACTGGCAGCATTAAATGCCTTGAAAAAAGCTGGTTACCAAACTGGTACAGGTGTGATGATTGGCCTACCTTTTCAAACCTATGAACACCTGGCTGAAGATTTGCTGTTTTTTAAAGAGTTTGATATTGATATGGTAGGTATGGGCCCCTATATTGAGCATAAAGAGACTCCTTTATTCGAACATAAGGATGTTTTACTTCCGCTAAAAGAACGCTTTAATTTGAGCATGAAAATGATTGCTATTTTAAGGATTATGATGAAAGATATTAACATTGCTGCTGCTACAGCATTACAGGCTATATATCCCATTGGCCGTGAAAAAGCATTGAAAATAGGTGCCAATATTATTATGCCTAATATCACCCCCACCATAAACCGTGAAAACTACCAGCTGTACGAAAACAAACCTTGCATTGATGAAGGAGCTGACGACTGTACCAGTTGCCTTGAAGCCCGTATAGTTATTGCTGGTGATGATTTAGGTTATGATGAATGGGGCGATTCACCTCATTTTGCTAAACGCAAAGAAAAAGAAGTGGTTTAATTACCACTTTGTTTCATCATACGAAATCAAATAAGTGGAAATTTCAATAGATTGTCTTTTGATTTCTATTTGTTCTTTTATGGTTTAGTTTTGTTATAATTCATCAACACAGCTCTGGAAAGCTGTGCCACTACAAATCATCCACTATTCCCAAAATGACATTTAGCACTGACTCCCCAAGTTTTGCTGCACGGTTTGGTGACCAGCCATAGATAGGATCAGGCATTTTGGCATTATCTTTAAATGGCATTTCCATAGTCAATGATAAACAATCAAAACGCTGGCCTACCTGGTTTGAGCAAACGCCTAAATTTGCCTCACCGGGTTTGTCTTTATCATAACCAAAATCATCCTGAAAATCGGGGCTAATTTTTTTCCAGTTATCAATAAAACTTTTTTCTAATTTTTTTATCCTATCCGAATATCCAGGAATTCCTTCATTGGTACTAACAAAATTATAAGGTAATTCTTCATCACCATGAATATCCAAACACATATCAACTCCGGTTTTATCCATCATATTTCTTATGTGAAATACCTCGGGACTTTTTTCCTTATCAGGGTTTTCCCATTCACGGTTTAAGTTCCTGCCAGCAGCATTTGATCTTAAATTACCATGTATGCTTCCATCCACATTCATATTAGGTACCAGATAAAAAGTAGCTTTATCAGTTAATTTGCGTGCAACCGGATCGTTTTCATTTAACAAACGGCTAATTAAACCCTGCATATACCACTCGGCCATTGATTCGCCAGGGTGTTGTCTCGCAATTATCCAAATATTCTTTTTCAAGGGGTCAGGCTCGCCAACAATCAAACAATCAATATTTCGTCCTTCAACCGTTTCACCAACATGTTTTAAAACGCATAAATCAGATTGCTGTGACCTGCTAACCAAATCAAGGTGTTGATCAAAAGTAAAAGGGGCAAAAAATGCGTAAAAAACAGAATTATACAGCGGCATATGGTCAATAATTAAGTTTTCACCATCGAAATCAGTTGGTACCCTAAACCAGTTTTTACGATCATAAGAGGCAACAGCCTCATAATTATCCCATTTTGGATAAGAAGCTTTTCCTGCATTCTCTATTTTCATTTTACAAGGATAACCTTCTGCACCAACCAATCTGAAATAAAACCACTGAAGAAAATCTGATTCAGTATCTTTTCTTATTTCTAACCGGATATCTTCGGGGTTATCCATTGAAATAACTTTGATATTTCCACTGTCAAAATTGGATGAGATTTTCATATGCTTTTTATTTCAACACTTCGTTAAATTTTCATTTCGCGCAAAGTCGCAAAGCTTTGATTATTAACCTATTAATCTACGTTACTGTTAATCTTTAATAATCTGATATATAAGTGTTTATAGAAATTCACCGAACTATTGTTATTTATTACTTTCAGTAAGAAATCTATTTAGCCTTTATAGAACCAGATCCAGATACATCTGTTTTTACTTTTTTTGGATTACCTTTATAATATATTTTGCCACTGCCACCAACATCACCGTAAAACTTTTCACTTGCATTAATTTTGCATGTTCCTGCACCGTCAACATTAGCATCCACAGTTTTTGCCAATAAACCATAAGCATCAATTGAACCTGCCCCATCCAAATCAATTTCAAAATTACTTGTACGACCAAATAACTTCAGATTTCCAGAGCCTTTGGTAACAGTTTCCAAATCCTCTGAATCCACACCAAGGTGAATATCACCTGACCCTTTTGTTTTTATATAAAGATTGTCTGATTTTATTAAGCTTTCACTTTTAATACTTACTGATCCATCAACATACAACTCAGATAAATTAGGAACAGTTATGTGAATTTCATATTTTGTAACTTCTTCCAGGCATTTATCATCATATATTTTAAGTTTCATTCCCGAAACTTCAGTTTTAACAAATTCAAGTAAGTTGCTGTCAATTTCCACTTCTACTTTAGCTTCACTTCCTTGTTCGAGAAAAACGACAGCCTGTCCATCAATATCAATTTCATCAAACTCCATCACATCTCTTACCACAGAAACCGGACTTCCGTTTCCCTTCTCACAAAAAATATTACATGAACTTAACACAGTGGCTGTTAGGCCAATAAACGATAAAAGAAACAATAATTTTCGCATTGAAGTAATATTTAGATTAATAAAAGAAAATTCCTACACAAACTTACATAATTATTTTAATTAAATGATTCATAAAAAAGGCGATGTACTTTAGGACGTATATTCATATCAATCAATTTTTTATTTTCAATATCCGGGTAAACCCTGTTTGATAAAAATATATAAACAAACTGTTCTTTCGGGTCTACCCAGGCCATTGTTCCAGTAAAACCGGTATGTCCATAACTGTATGGAGAAACCAATTGTGTAACTGGACTACTTTTTGCTTTTTTTGCAGGTCTGTCAAAACCCAGTGCCCTTCTATTATTTTTCTTGCAATAAGCACATTTGGTAAACGCTTCAACAGTTTTGGTGCTTAAATATCTTTTTCCACCATACACACCCTTTTGCAAATACAACTGAAATAATTTAGCTAAGTCATTTGTATTTGAAAAAATTCCGGCATGTCCACCAACACCACCCATCATAGCCGCCCCATAATCATGTACATACCCCTGAACCACCTGCTTTCTAAACTTTTTGTCCATTTCTGTTGGTGCAATTATATTTTTCGGGAATTTTTCTAATGGATTAAAACCTGTCTCAGTCATACCCAGTGGTGAATAAAAATTATTTTCGAGATATTCCGGAAAATCCATTTTTGATACATTATTTATAAGCTTAAAAAAAAGATAAAATCCTAAATCGCTATAACGGTAACCAGTTTTTTTTCTTAAAGGTGAATCCAAAATCCTTTTGTATATAGTATCGGTATAACTTTCTTTAATATAAAGGTTATCAGCCACTTTTAAATTAAATTCCTTTGTTTTTTTTCTGCTGTATATTTCAGGGTTCAGGTCATATTTAGTTTTTGTTTTTTTATTAAATGTTCTAACATAAAAAGGGATCCATGATTGTAAACGTGCCTGATGTGCCAAAATTTGTTTAATAGTAATATCCTTTTTGTTTGTTGAATCAAGATCTTTCAGATAATAAGATAATTTCTTATTCACATCGATTTTTCCGACATCATCTAATTTCATTAAAGCTGGTGTCGTGGCCGAGACTTTAGTTAGAGAAGCAATATCATAAATATCTGTGTTTTTTACAGGTACTTTCTTTTTATAAGTATGGTATCCAAATGATTTTTGATAAAATACAACCCCATTTTTAATTGCCAAAACCTGGCATCCGGGCATAGCTTTATTATCAATTGCACTTAAAATAACGCTATCAACCTTTTTTAGCTTCAACTCATTGATATCAAGCTCAATGGGTGGAGCATATTTTAGCCTGATTTTTTCATCAATAATACCAGTCCGGGCAGGATAGTCACTTCCGGCACTTACAGGTAATTTTCCTTTTGCCGAAATTCCACCAAATAGCAACTGCGCTGATAAATTCTGGGCTGATTTTGTATCCTCGTATGAGAGAACAATTGACTCAAATGCAGAACTTTTAAAACGGCTCAACACATACGGACTTGCAAAAATATCCAGAACTACTTTTGTTTGGGTAGCTAATTTGTGAACAAAATCAATTGATGAAGTGCTCAAACCAAAATATGGTGGTTTTCTCTTTGAACGATGCAGACCAACAACCACAACATCATAGCCGGAAAGTTTATTAAGTAATAAATTAAAAGCTTGCTCATCAGCATTTTTATTAATAGTAAAATGTTTCACTTTAGTATATAAGCCCAATGTGTTTTGAAACTTGGTGAATCTACCATGACCGATAGAAACCGATGCTATATTCAAGTTATTCAAGTTTTTAAATGGAATAATATCATTACGATTTTTAACCAAAGTTAAAGCAGATTCAATAATTTTTAGATTAATTAAATCCGCTTTATCAGAATTTAAATCCTCAACAAGATTTTTTAAAGACACCGGTTTAATCTTATCCAAACCAACCCACCTTTTTGCTTTTAAAACCTTCATACATCGTCTGTCAATTTCAGATAATGAAATTTGACCCATTTCTACTGCATATTTTATGGTTTTAATAGAAGCATTTACATCCTCGGGCATTAACAAAATATCAACTCCTGCTAAAAATGCCTTTAGAGCTGTTCCCCCGGGTGAATTATAGTCACTTACCCCTTTCATGCCAAGTGCATCAGTAAATACAAGACCTTTAAAACCTAAATCATTTTTTAATAATTTGGTAACCACATTGTGTGATAAACTGGAAGCACTAAATTGGGTTGAATCTAAGGCCGGAATATTTAAATGTGCAATCATAACAGCCGCTAACCCTTGACTTATCAGATATTTATATGGAAAAAGTTCCAGGGAATCAATTCTTTGTACAGAATGCTTAATTACCGGAAGTGTTTTATGCGAATCGCTATCGGTATCACCATGACCCGGAAAATGTTTTGCAGTAGCAATCACATTTTGCTTTTGCATACCGTACATGTATGCTAATCCCTTTTTTGCCACATTTAATCCGTCTTCACCAAAAGAACGGCTATTTATGACCGGGTTTAATGGATTGTTATTTATATCAATTACCGGGGCAAAATTAACATGAACACCTAAACGTTTACATTGCCTGCCCACTTCAGAGCCAAATTCATAGATCCATTTATCTTCCTGAACAGCACCCATTAACATTTGACGAGGAAATTTTGCCACACTATCCAGGCGCATATCCACACCCCATTCAGCATCCATAGCTATTAAAAGAGGTACATCTGAAATCGATTGATAATGGTTTGTTAAATTAACTTGCCGAACCGGGCCACCCTGAAAAAAAATTAGCCCGCCAACTTTATATTTTTCTATTAAGTTTTCAATTTCCTTTTTGTGTTTAATACCTTTATTGGAGTATGCTGCAACCATTACCAATTGAGCAATTTTTTCTTCAAGGCTTAGGCTTTGAAAAACGGAATCGACCCATCGATTTTTTAAATCAACAAATACAGGATCAATGTTTTTATTAAGCACTTCATCTTCACTTGTATAACTAGTATGGATAAAAGCACTGGCAAAAAATATAATAACTGAAAACAATAAAACTTTAAGGGCAAAAAATATATATTTAGTCATTTGTATATTAGTCATTTGTAAATTGGTAAATTAGTATTGGTAAATTAGTATTGGTAATTGGTCAAATGTCATTAAAATCACTAATTAAATTCCCAATTACTAGTTACCAATACACCAGTTACTAAATTAAGAACAGCAAATTTAATGCTATAAATTGTTTTTGAAAGAAAAAAGTAAAGTATTTTTGACTATATAAGGAGTTTATTAACAAATTAGATAGGAACGTATTAAATATCAATATTGATGGCACTCTGAAAAGCCGCTTGCGGGTAATTCTGTTAAAAGCAAAAAACTATCAATCTGTATACCTGTTTATTAGAATCCCGCTTAGCGGCTGAATACAAAAAATCATAGTTTTCGGAATAGTCTCAATATTTATTTGTCTAAACTCCATTCTCTTATAATAAAATATCTACAACCCGTACCAACTTCGATTAAAAACCTGTAACTATCATTAAAAAAGTTTCTCCTTTCTTGATAAATTAGCTGTGCCATGGGTATCTACACAACAAATTTATGATTTAGAACAATATCTATTGTGAATGCGATTGCACTGTTGATTATAAGTGATTTGCTATATCTAGCTTTTATTCGTAACTTTTTCTTCAATTCTAAATATCCAAAATCCATATTTAAATTAAGCATTATGAAAACCAAAATTCTGCTACTATCAATCATCTTCATTTTATTTTCGAATTTACTTTTAACCGGACAGGAAACAAGGTTTTTTATGCCCTATGAAATTCAGGAAGCATATAAAAAGGGAACCCGTTCATACGATGGAAAACCCGGTGATAAATACTGGCAAAATACTGTTGACTATAAAATTGATGTTCGAATTAAACCTGAGGAAAAACTGATTGTAGGTAAAGAAGAAATTACATATTATAATAACAGTCCTGATAATTTGAATACTATAGTTATGAGACTTTATTACGATGTATATAAAAAAGGGAATGTCAGGGCTGAGGCACTAAAGCCGAAAGATATAGGTTGTGGGGTGGAACTTTTTGGTGTAAGAATAAATGATGAAAATATCGAGCTTAATAATAAGAAAACAGTTCGAAGAAGAGGAACAAATATAAGTTTTAAGCTTAAAAAGCCTTTAAAACCAGGCGAAAGTGTAAATTTACAACTAAGCTGGAAGCAAAAATTACCCTATTCAAATGGCAGAACAGGTGCGTATGATAGCACTACATTTTTTATTGGTCAGTGGTATCCTCAGATTGCGGTTTATGATGATATTTTTGGTTGGGACAGATTAGATTACAATCTCCGCACAGAGTTTTATAACAATTTGGCTAATTTTGATGTAAAAATTACGATACCTGAAGAATATGTTTTATGGGCAACAGGAACTTTTCAAAACCCTGAAAAAGTTTTACCTACTGAAATTCATAGCAAATACAAAAAAGCATTTAATTCTGATGAAGTAATTCATATAATTGATAGTACGGATTTAAAAAATGGGTTTAAAACAATTAATCATACCTGGCATTATACAGCAAAAGAAATTTCCAATTTTGCATTTGCAATAAGTGACCATTATCAATGGGATGCCGGAAAAACAAATATAAACAATAAGAATGTATTGGTAAGTTCAGCTTTTCCTACAGAAAAGGCAAAAAACTACAGCCAATATACGGCTGTACAACAAAAAGCCATGAAACACTTTTCAAATGATTTCCCTGGAATACATTACCCTTATGAGGCATACACTTCTTTTATAGGAAATAAAGTAAGCGGCATGGAATACCCTATGATGGCAAACAATAATAATGCAAGCCAACGAAGAGCCATACATGAATTGTTTCATAGCTACTTTCCTATGTATGTTAGGACAAATGAAAGACTCTGGGCCTGGATGGATGAAGGTTGGGCACGTTATAATACAACTATTGTAAATAACCGATATTTCAAAAATAATAAGGAATTGGTTAATGTTTTTTCTGTTTTTAAATCACAAATGCTAGATGTTACAGGCACAATTGCAGATATCCCCCTAATTACTTCTTCCCAATTTTTAGCAGATGAAAATTATGCTTATGCCAGTTATCCACTTCCTGCCACGGTTTATGGAATTATCCATCAGCACCTTGGCGAAGTACAATTTTTAACATGTTACCGGGAATATATTAATCGCTGGGCAAAAAAATCACCAACACCATACGATTTCTTTTATACATTTGAAGATGTATCAAAACAGGATTTAGGCTGGATATGGAAACCCTGGTTTTTTGAGTTTGGTGTTCCGGATATAGCAATCCAATCTTTGAATAAAAGTAAACTTACCGTATTGAATAAGGGACAAAAACCTGTTCCCATATTTGCAGAAGTAATATACAATGACAGCATCATAAAAATAATAAGTAAAAGTGCCAATATATGGTCAAATGGTAAAAAAACAGTTGAAATAGGTATCCCTGATTATAAAAAAATAAAGCAGATATCTGTAAATAAAACAGTTCCCGACATGAATGATTTAGATAATTTTTATCCAACTATACAAGATCTGTACAAAAAAATAAATGTTTCAGAAAAAATTTTAGGTGATTATAAGTTCTTTAAACCGAAGGTAGATTTTGAAATAAAAAAGAAGGAAGGATTAATTTATTTTACAGCATGGATCAATATACCGTTATACCCTAAAAGTGAATCAACGTTAAAATCCCTGGATGATTCAAAAACTTTTACTTTCCAGTTTAATGATTCCGGTGAATGTACAGGAATTAAAATTAAATGGGAAGGATCTAAATATGAAGCAGAAAAACTTTGATTATGATTGAAGTGGAAAAAAGTTCATCGGATGTACGATCAACCGATGAACTTTATGAAATTACTCAGTTATCCCCAATAAATCAAACATAAAAACATACTCTAATGCTGTTTCTTTATAGCGGTCAAACCTGCCGGAAGCACCGCCATGACCGGTATCCATATTAATACTTAACAAAAGTAATTTGGCATTTGTTTTCATATCACGTAATTTGGCTACCCATTTGGTGGGTTCAAAATATTGTACTTGCGAATCGTGTAGACCGGTTGTAACCAACATGTTTGGGTAATCCTGTGCTTTTACCTGATCATAAGGAGAATAAGACAACATATAATCGTAATATTCCTTATCATTTGGGTTTCCCCATTCATCATACTCGCTGGTTGTTAAAGGAATAGATGAGTCTAACATGGTTGTTACCACATCAACCCACGGAACGGCAGCTACAATCCCTTTGTATAAATCAGGCCGCATATTTGAAATTGCACCCATTAAAAGACCACCTGCACTTCCACCCATTGCAAAAAGCTTGTCCTTATTGGTATATTTTTCAGCAATTAAAAATTCCGAACAATCAATAAAATCAGTAAATGTATTTTTCTTTTTTAATAATTTGCCATCTTCATACCAGTAACGCCCCATTTCCTCACCACCACGAACATGTGCAATAGCAAAAACAAAGCCCCTGTCTAAAAGACTTAAACGAACCGAACTAAAATAAGGATCCATGCTTGAACCGTATGAACCATAAGCATATTGCAATAATGGGTTATCACCGTTTAACTCAATCCCTTTTCGGTAAACCAAAGAAATTGGAATTTTTGTACCATCCCCTGCTGTTGCAAAAAGTCTTTTAGCTTCATAATTTTCATGATTAAAATCACCAAGCACTTCCTGCATTTTTAATAAAGTTTTTTCTTTGGTGACCATATTGAAATCTAATGTTGAATTAGGCGTTGTCATAGATGTATAACCATACCTTAAAATTTCAGTATCAAATTCTAAATTGGTAGTAGTATACGCCAGGTATGCTTCTTCACCAAAATCAAGATAATATTCTGATTTATCTGTCTGATTAATAATCCGTAGTTCTGTTAATCCATTCTTCCTTTCAGATAAAACCAAATAGTTTTTAAAAACATCAATTCCTTCAAGTAATACATCATCACGGTTTGGAATTATTTCCTGCCAGTTATCTTTACCGGTATTCTCAACCGGTGTTTCCATCAAACGGAAATTTTTAGCATTTAGGTTTGTCCGGATATAAAACTTATTCTCAAAATGTGAAACACTGTATTCCAAATCTTTTTCCCTTGGCTGAATAATTTTAAACTCAGGATTTGTTTCATCTGCACTGGCAAACTGATATTCTGTTGATAATGTACTGTATGAACCAATCATTAAATATTTTTTCGACTTTGATTTATACACAAATGTGCTGAAAGTTTCATCTTTTTCTTCAAAAACCAATTGATCATCAACCTGTTCCGTTCCCAATGTATGACTGAATATTTTATCAGACCTTAAGGTTTCCGGATCCTTTGTAGAATAATAAACGGTTTTATTATCATTTGCCCAGGTTGAACCACCTGTAGTAACAGCAATTTTATCAGGCAAAAGTTCCCCTGTTGTTAAATCTTTAAAATGAATGGTATATTTTCTACGACTAACTGTATCCACGCCAAATGCCAATATTTTATTATCTTCATTCACACGTATACCTGTAACATGGAAATAGCTATAGCCTTTTGCCATTTCATTTACATTAAGCATAATTTCTTCCGTCGCCTCCATATTTTCCTTCTTCCTACAGTAAATTGGGTATTCGCCTCCTTCCTCATAACGAGTATAATAAAAATAGCCATTCCGCTTATAAGGTACTGATGAATCATCCTTTTTAATCCTTCCCACAATTTCATCAAAAAGATTCTTTTGAAAATCCTTTGTGTGTGCCATCACGGAATCTTTATAGGCATTTTCAGCATTTAAATAATCAATTACTTTCGGGTTTTCTCTTTCCCTTATCCAGTAATAGTTGTCAATACGGGTATCACCATGAATGGTCAACTCCTTTTTCATTTTCTCAGCAACAGGTGGCTGTGGCTGATCCTTTTTCTCGTTTTCCTTACACGACATGTTCAATAAAATAATAAAAATTAGTAATAAAAATCCTTCCTTTTTCATACGTTTTATTTTTAATTGTTTTTAAAAATCATATGGAACCGCAAATTAATAACAATGATTTTTCTTTAGGTTAATCATTATTATTAATTTGCTTGTTTCAAAATATTAAGTTTTTAAGTTAGGCGGGCGAATTTAGCAATTTTTATTAAAATCAATAAAGGTAAGGTCTAAAATTATAACTTCTGGAAAGATTCTATTGTTGAAAGTTGTACAAAAAAACTCCCAACAAAAACCGGGAGTAAAACTAAAGCATAAATGATTACTATTTTTCTTGCTGACACTATTTCATAAATATTATCCTAAATAGGTTTTAAGCATTTTACTTTTTGAAGTATGCCTTAGTCTTTTAATTGCCTTTTCTTTTATTTGTCTAACCCTTTCCCTGGTCAGGTCAAATTTATCCCCAATTTCTTCAAGAGTTAATTCCATACAATTAATACCAAAAAAATGCTTAACAATCTCTTTTTCTCTTTCTGTAAGTGTAGACAAAGCCCTCTCAATCTCTTTATTTAAGGATTCTTTAATTAAAGATACATCCGTATTGGGCGAATCATGGTTAGCAAGAACATCTAAAAGGCTATTTTCTTCACCGTCAACAAACGGTGCATCAACAGAAATATGTTTTCCCGAGATCCTAAGTGCCTGAGAAACCTTATCGCTTGGTAATTCCAGGATTTTAGAAAGTTCCTGAGGTGTAGGCTTACGCTCAAACTCCTGCTCAAACTTTGAAAAAGCCTTATTTAAACGATTTAATGAACCCACCTGATTAAGTGGTAAGCGAATAATTCTGGATTGTTCAGCACAAGCTTGCAAAATAGATTGACGAATCCACCAGACAGCATATGAAATAAATTTGAAGCCACGTGTTTCATCAAATTTTTCAGCAGCCTTAATCAAACCAATATTGCCTTCATTAATTAAATCTGGCAAAGTTAACCCTTGATTTTGATATTGTTTGGCAACAGAAACGACAAATCTTAAATTTGCTTTTGTTAATCTTTCAAGTGCTACCTGATCCCCCTTCCTTATTCGTTGAGCTAATTCAACCTCTTCCTCTGCAGTAATTAATTCTTCACGTCCAATTTCCTGCAAATATTTATCTAACGAAGCGCTTTCCCGATTGGTTATTGATTTGGTAATTTTTAGTTGTCTCATTCTAGTGTTATACAGTTTAAATAGAAGCTTTTCAATTAGTTATAACCCATAGAAATTTAAATTGGGTTTGCAATATCTTTATATTTTCCAAGAAAGAACAATTAATTACACAAAACACATATATATTTACATAAACAGGTATTTTTTTCTGATTTTATATAAATCAAAAACTGAAAACAATTCGATCATTTTCACATTATTTTTCCATTCCAAATGCATAATATTCGACTATCCCATTGGGATATAAACCCTTAAGATAAACCCCGCCATTAGCATTTTTGATTGCATTTTCAACATCCTCAATATTAGAAACTGATTGACGATTAATGCTAATAATGATATACCCTTTTCGTACACCTGCTTTACTTAATTTACCCTGGTGCAAATCAGTAACTTTCACCCCACCATGTATCCCGTATCTTTCTTTTTCTTTTTGGCTGATTTTTTCAAATTGTGCACCAAGTACTGACTGGATATCAGCACCAACGACTTTTGTATTTCCCCTTAGATTTTGAAGGGTAACTTCAATTTTCTTTATTTTATTATCGCGTTTTAAAGTTACCATTACTTTATCACCTGGCCTGAACATGCTAACCTGTTCCTGAAGCTCAGATGTTTTATTTACAACTACATTATTAATTTTTAATATAACATCACCTGCTTTTATCCCGGACTTTTCTGCCGCACCTCCTTCTATTGCTCTTTGAACATAGACTCCTTCTATTTTATCCAAGCCTAATTCTTTAGCCGCTTCAGCATTTATATCAACAATATTAATTCCAATTATAGCTCTTTGAACGATTCCATATTCTTTTAAGTCCGCTACAATTTTTTGAACAATACTCACCGGAATGGCAAAAGAATAACCTGTATAAGAGCCCGTTTTAGTAGCTATTGCTGTATTTATACCGACTAATTCACCATTTGTATTTACCAGTGCACCACCACTGTTTCCCGGATTTACAGCAGCATCAGTTTGGATAAAAGACTCAATTGAATATGTACTGCGTCTCGACAAATTAATATTTCGGGCTTTCGCACTAATAATACCCGCTGTAACCGTTGATGTTAAATTAAACGGATTTCCCACGGCCAAAACCCATTCGCCAACTTTTAATATATCAGAGTTCCCAAATGGAATTCTTACCAACTTTTCAGCATCAATTTTTAAAAGAGCCAAATCTGTTGCAGGGTCAATTCCAATTACTTTTGCCTTAAAGCTCCGTTTATCATTTAATACAACCTCAATATTATTCGATTGTTCTACCACATGGTTATTTGTAACAATATATCCATCCGTTGATATGATAACCCCGGAGCCGGAACCTACAGAAGGTATAGCCGGTGATTGACCATAAAAGAATTGATATAAGGGATTTTCCTGTTCGCTCACAAAAGTTGTTTTAATATGAACTACAGCATGTACCGCTTTTTCAGCCGCAAATGTAAAATCCATATTTTCCTTAGTAGTGGTATTATTTACCAGTTGTCCCACACCAATGGTGTTTAAATTGGTACTCTTTATACCTTCGTGTGCATTATATAAATTGTGATATATTAAAACTGATAAAAAACCTACAACAACTGCAATTAAAACAGTACTTAAAATACTTTTTCCTTTCATTTTTCTACAATTTTTAATAATTTAATCTAGTTTTAAAAAATAAGTTTGTTTAGAGTAATTCAAGAAAGAATACTAATTTTGTATTTGTTATTGTAAAGTAAAACAATCGGAAAATTCAAAACAAGTAATTAACTAAATTTAACATAGCACAATGACACTGCACTTTTACAAATTTCATGGAACAGGAAATGATTTTATTTTGATTGATAACAGAGATTCAAAAATTAAAAATTTATACCCTGAGCAAATTAAATATCTGTGTCACAGGAATTTTGGAATTGGGGCAGATGGGCTAATGTTACTTAACAAGCATGCAGGTTTTGATTTTGAAATGGATTATTATAATTCTGATGGTTCCGGTGGTGCCATGTGCGGAAATGGTGGCCGATGCATTGTAGCTTTTGCAAAAAAACTAGGAATAATTCAAGAAAATACTAAATTTATTGCCAGTGATGGTGCTCATGAAGCTTCAATTAATGAATTGGGTGAAATAAAACTTAAAATGATTGATGTTCAAGAAATAACAAACAAACAAAATAACTTATTTATTGATACAGGCGCACCTCACCACATTGAATTTAATGATAATATTGAAGAACTTAATGTTTACGAAAAAGGAAGAAAGATACGTTATAGTAATGAATATATTGATAAAGGGACTAATGTAAATTTTGTACAGGTTAAAGATAAAGGTATTGAAATAAGAACCTATGAGCGTGGGGTTGAAAATGAAACTTTGGCATGTGGCACTGGTGCAGTAGCCTCTGCAATAAGTTATTACATAAAACATAAGCCTGCCAGCCCAAACATAAATGTAAAAACCTTAGGTGGTGATCTTCAGGTTAGTTTCATGGTAAATGAAAATAAATATACCGAAGTTTACCTTGCAGGACCAGCAAAATTTGTTTTTGAAGGGCAAATTGAGTTAATAGATAACTAATTTGTTAAATTATTTGTTTTAGATTTTCTAGTAGTGCGTTTTTTAAATAACATAATATAAATTTGTTTTAGATTTTTTCTTTAGGCAAGGCAAAATTTGCAAGCATGACCTGTTCCGCCATAGCGGAAGCCGTAGCTACGGTTAATAATTTTAACGAAGCATAAAGGAAAAAGGTTTACAAATTTGC